>JBAWDI010000911.1:0-3143 GCA_049590695.1 Bryobacteraceae bacterium | reverse complement strand
TGGCTGGCTGTTTCACCTGGGGCATGCCGACGACCCGGCCAAGGATTTCGGCTTCGGCGCCAACGCCGGCAGCTTCTCCAAGTCGGGCGGCTTCGTGGCGCCGGGCGACGTGAAGTTCGACGACCGTTCCTGGCAAGAAGTGGGTCTGCCGCACGATTGGGCCATCGAGTTGCCGTTCGAAAACGCGAGGGCGCTCACCGACCACGGCTCGTATCCGTTGGGGCGCAATTACCCGGCTACCAGCATCGGCTGGTACCGGCGCGTCTTCGACCTGCCCGCGGCCGATGCCGGCAAGCGCATCGCGCTCGAATTTGACGGCGTGTTTCGCAATTCCATCGTCGTGTTCAACGGCCACTACCTCGGAACGGCGATGAGCGGGTATGCGCCGTTCAGTTTCGACGTCACCGATCTGGCCGCCTTCGGCGGCAGGAACGTGCTGGTGGTGCGGGCGGACGCCACGCTCGGCGAGGGCTGGTTTTACGAAGGCGTGGGCATCTACCGGCACGCGTGGCTCACCAAGACCGACCCGGTGCACGTGGCGCAGTGGGGCACCTTCGTGCGCGCGGACGTGCGTCCCGGCGCGGCCACGGTGAAGATCACTACGGAAGTGGTGAACTACAGCGACTCGACGAAGGTCTGCCGCGTGGTTTCCCGAATTCTGGGTCCCAGCGGGGGCGCCGTGGCGACGGTCACGGCCTCGCCCATCTCCATCCCGGCGTGGAGCCGGAGGGAGTTCGAGCAGCAGGCTGTGGTCAACGGGCCGGCGCTGTGGTCCATCGAAGAGCCGAATCTGTATCGCCTGGCGACCACGGTGGAGGCGGCCGGCGCGGCGGTGGACCAATACGAGACGCCGTTTGGCATCCGCTCGGCGCGGTTCGACGCCGAAAAGGGGTTCTTCCTCAACGATCAGCCGGTCAAAATCAAAGGCACGTGCTGCCATCAGGACCACGGCGGGGTAGGTTCGGCGCTGCCCGACCGCATCCAATATTTCCGCATTGAGAAGCTCAAGGAAATGGGGTCGAACGGGCTGCGCACCTCGCACAATCCGCCGGCGCCGGAGCTGATGGACGCCTGCGACAAGCTGGGCATGGCGGTGATGTGCGAGACGCGCATGATGGATTCCACGCCGGAAGGCCTGAGCCAACTGGAGCGTATGATCCGGTGTCACCGGAACCATCCGAGCATCGTCGTCTGGTCCCTGGGCAACGAGGAGCCCGAGCAGGGCAACGAGCGCGGCGCGCGCATCGTGGGGGCCATGAAGAGGCTGGCCAAACGGCTCGACGGAACGCGCCCGGTCACGGTGGCGATGAATGGCGGGTACGGCGGCAAGGGCGTATCCAACGTGGTGGACGTGCAGGGCTTCAATTACAACGAGCCGGCGATCGACAAATTTCACAAGGATTCTCCGGGCAAGCCCTTGCTGGGTTCGGAGACCGCCAGCACGGTTTCGACGCGCGGCATTTACGAAAACGATGCGGCGAAGGGCTATGTTCGCGCCTACGACACCGAGAAACCGAGGTGGGCGGCGACCGCCGAGTTCTGGTGGAAGTTCTACGACGAGCGCCCGTTCCTGGCGGGCGGCTTCGCCTGGACCGGGTTCGACTACCGCGGCGAGCCGACGCCGTATGGGTGGCCGTGCATTAACTCGCACTTCGGCATCCTGGACATGTGCGGCTTTCCCAAGGACAACTTCTACTACTACCAGGCGTGGTGGGGTTCGAAGCCCGTGCTGCACCTGTTTCCGCACTGGAACTGGAGCGGTAAAGAGGGCCAGGAGATCGAGGTCTGGTGCCACACCAACCTGGAGCAGGTGGAGCTGTTTCTGAACGGCCAGAGCCTGGGCGCACAGAAGGTGGTCAAGAATACGCACGTGATGTGGAAGGTGAAGTACGCGCCAGGCGCGATCGAAGCGCGCGGGTCGAAAGGCGGGCAGCAGGCGCTGACGGCGAAACGCGAAACCACCGGCCCCGCGGCCAGAATCGTGCTGCGGCCGGACCGCGCGCGCATCGCCGCCGATGGCGAAGATGTCTCCATGGTGACGGTGGAAGTGGTGGATGCGCAGGGCCGCGTGGTTCCGGTGGCGGCCAACGAAGTGAGCTTCAAGGTATCCGGCGGCGGCAAGCTGCTGGGGGTGTCGAACGGCGACCCCAGCAGCCACGAATCCGACAAGGGCGACAAGCGCAGGGCGTTCAACGGGCTGGCCATGGCCATCGTCCAGGCGGGCAAGCAGGCGGGCGAGATGCGAGTGGAGGCGTCTTCGCCGGGGTTGGAAAGCGCCACCGCAATGGTGGCGTGCGAGCCGGCGAAAGCGCGGCCGGCGGTGGCGTGAGTGTAGCGCCGGGGTATTATAGAAGCAAGGGTGAAGGGGGATCCAGATGCCACTTGCCCCTAGTTTGGCCGCATGAAAACGATAAGCTGGCTGGTCTCGGTCGGGTTGCTTGCATCCGCTGGAAGGGTGATCAACTTCGACAACGGGCCGCTTGGCCAGACCCCGCCCGGGTGGACAGTGGCCATGACCAATCGCGGTGGCGCGCCGCGCTGGGAGATCCGCAAAGACGGGAGTGCGCCGACTCAGCCATACGTTTTGGCCCAGGTTTCCAACGACCCCACGGCTGACCGGTTCCCGCTGGCGATTCTCGACAATGTGAGCCTCCGCGATTGCGACGTCAGCGTGCGGATCAAACCGGTGGCGGGGCGCGAGGACCAGGGCGGCGGACTGGTCTGGCGCTACCGGGATGCCAACAACTACTACCTGGCCAGGGCCAACGCGCTGGAAGAGAATGTGGAGTTGTATAAGGTGGAAAATGGCCGGCGAATTTCGCTGGCGCCGGGAGTCAAGCACGACATTCCTTCCAACACGTGGAGCATTCTGAAGGTATCGGTCCGCGGCAACCGTTTTCAGGTGTACGTGGACCATCGCCGCATTTTGCAGGGCTGGGACAACACGTTCGCGGCTGCCGGGAAAGTCGGTTTGTGGACCGTGGCGGACTCAGTCACCTACTTCGACGATTTCCGGGTGTATCCGAAGTGAGAAGCGTTCAGCCATGCGTGGCGGCGTCGCGGGAAAGCACCCGCAAGCCCCAGCCCTATTTCCGCGCCGCGTAAGTCTTGGTGAAGTTGTTGCGGGTATTCGTCACGCTGAA
>JBAWDI010000910.1:0-1855 GCA_049590695.1 Bryobacteraceae bacterium | reverse complement strand
GCAGGGAAGGGATCCGGTGAACCGTTCTGTTCGCCGCTGTGAACCGATGGGATCGCAAATGGCGGGAACCCACGTCGCTTGGAACGAGTTTTCAGCGGTTTACAAGCGCCGGCATAGTGGCATGCCAGTTGCTTCCTTAACGTGCATATCGGGAACGCCGCAGCGAACCCGAAGGAGGGTAAGACAATGAAGAAACTGACGACGAGATTCATGATCGCAACGGCCGCCTTGGTGGTTGTGGCCGGGGTCGCTTCGGCACAGGTAATGACAGCCTCGATTCCGTTCGAGTTCCGCGCGGGGGACCGGGTGATGGCGCCGGGAACCTATCTGATCGACTCCTCACGGCTGAGTGGCGTGCCGGTCTTCCGTCTTTCGAACCGGAGCTCTGGCCGGTCGATAGCGCTGTTGTCGCAGGCTCCGGTCGATCCGCGGAAGGGATGGACAGCGGGGAACCCGAAGCTGCTGTTCGCGTGCACCAGCGGAAGTTGCGCGCTGGCTGAGCTCTGGTCCGGGTCTGAGAGCCATGCCTACAAGTTCCGTGGTCCCAAAGTGGGCGGTGAGGAAACCGCGGTTCTGAGGGAGATCCCGCTGCAACCGGGCAAGGGCGAGTAGCCGCCCGCGCAAGGCGACATCGGAGCGGACGCCATGCGGCGCCAGCCGGAGACGGTCGGCGCCGCATTCGTGCGTTTGGGGAACGCCGCCGGCGCTACGACGTGCTACTATCCAAAGGGAAGCGCGTCCTTTCCCGAAGCGAACCGCTCTATTACATGAATCTACGCTCTCTTTTCAGCCTATTCTCGTCGGACCTGGCCATCGACCTGGGAACGGCCAACACCCTGGTCTACGCCCACGGTAAAGGCATCGTTGTCAACGAGCCCTCCATCGTGGCCATCAATAAGAATAACGGCGAGGTGGTAGCCGTCGGCAAGGAAGCCAAGGAAATGCTGGGCCGCACGCCCGGCAATATCGTCGCCATCAAGCCCATGAAAGACGGCGTGATCGCCGATTTCAAAGTCACCGAGCGCATGCTGAATTACTTCATTCAGAAAGCGCACGGGCGCAAGATGCTGGTCCATCCGCGCATCGTCATCGGGGTGCCGAGCGAAATCACGCAAGTGGAAAAGCGCGCGGTCACGGATTCGGCGTACCGCGCCAAGGCCAGTGAAGTGCACCTGGTGGAACAGGCCATGGTGGCGGCCATCGGCGCGGGGCTGCCCATCACGGAGCCTTACGGCAACATGGTGGTGGATATCGGCGGCGGCACCACGGACGTGGCCGTGATCTCGCTCTCCGGCATCGTCTACTCGCGCTCCGTCCGCGTGGCGGGCAACGAGATGGACGAAGCCATCATGCAGTTCCTCAAGCGCAAGTACAATCTGCTGATCGGCGAGCGTACGGCGGAGGCCATCAAGATCGAAGTCGGCTCGGCCTTCCCGTTGGACAAGCCGCTCCAGATGGAGATCAAGGGGCGCAACCTGATAGAAGGCGTGCCTCGCACCATCACCATAGACGACAGCGAGATTCGCGAATCGCTCTCGGAGTGCGTCGCCACCATCGTGAACGCCATCCGCGTGGCGCTGGAGCGCACCCCGCCCGAGCTGAGCGCGGACATCAGCGACCGCGGCATTGTGCTCACGGGCGGCGGCGCGCTGCTGAAAAACCTGGATAAGCGCATCCGCGAGGAGACTGGCCTGCCGGTGTCCATCGCCGAAGATCCGCTGGCTTCGGTGGTGATGGGGACGGGCCGTATGCTCAGCGATTTCAAGCTGCTGCGGCAGATTTCGATAGACTAGGGACAGAAGGCGGCCCGGGAGCATGGAGTCGTTTCTCAACCGGTACCGGAGCATTACCATCC
>JBAWDI010000909.1:0-20417 GCA_049590695.1 Bryobacteraceae bacterium | reverse complement strand
GTGCGGTACCGACTGGCGCCGCGCCGGCTGCGGCAGGCGGGCGAGCGGGCCAGGTCGGACCCACGGGTTCGGCTACGGCTCTCCGGCTCCGGGGAGTTGTCACGCCACCAGTTTCCGGCTTGCTAGGACCGGTGCGGTTGGTGGCACGCTGATGCAGTCGAGCGGCGCGATCCTGCTTCTGGCCTTGAGCGCGAGCCTGGCGCAGGCCGCAGTGCTGCCGCGATTGCGGGTCTCGGAAAACGGCAGGTTCTTCAGTAAGGAGGGCGGCGCGCCGTTCCTTTACCTTGGGGACACCGAATGGACGCTGCTCCAGTGCACCCGGGACGATGTGGACACCTACCTGGCTGACCGGGCGGCCAAGAAGTTCACGGTGATCCAGATCAGTGTGGCGGGCTTCGATGCTTTGAAGAAGATGTTTGTCGATGGCGATCCCGCGCGGCCCAACGAGGAGTACTTCCGGTTCCTCGATTACGTGGTGCGGAAGGCCGAGTCGTTGGGGCTCTACGTGGCCCTGGCCCCGAATGCTGCAAACCGGGCACACCACTTTGAACCGCAATTACGACCTGGTGGCCGAAGACTGGGCCCGCGTTCCGGCCAAGCCGGTAGTGGATGGCGAAGGCGGCTACGAAGGGATCGCCGACGGCCTGGTGCCTGGGCTGACGATTACCACTCACGACGTGCGCCGCATCGCGTACTGCGCGATATTTGCAGGGGCGGCGGGCTACACGTATGGCGGCCACGGCGTGTGGGGCTACCGGAGTCCATCTGCCGCGGGACCGCCGCCGGCAACAAAGAAGCGGGCGGCAGGTGGTGACACGCGGCACGGTCCCGCACCGCCCTGGAAGCAAGCGCTGCAACTGCCCGGCTCGAGCCAGATGCAGTATCTGCGCGCGCTGATGGAATCGCGGCCCATGCTCGAGCGCATCCCCGATCAATGGCTGATCGCCAACGACCCCCTGGGGACCACGGAGCGCATCGAGGCCTGCCGCGGATCGGACGGCAGTTATGCGTTCATCTACACGGCCACCGGCAGGAAGCTCAAAACTCGACTGATGGACGGACCGTACCCCAAGCTATCGGGCAAGACGATTCGCGGTTGGTGGTACGATCCGCGGCTGGGGACCTCGACCGCGATCGGGGAATTCGAGAAGACCGGCTTCAAGGATTTCACGCCGCCCTCGAGCGGGCCGGGCAACGACTGGGTGCTGGTGCTGGACGACGCCTCGAAGAACTTCCCGGCGCCGGGGAAGGGCGTGGCGGCGCGCTGAGGCGGGGCCGCGCATTCACACCCTGGCCTATGAAACAACGATTCAGCCCCGAAAGATCCTCTGGCCCATCTCTTCCGCCCCGTTCCGGGGCTTTCCGGCCGTTCATCCCCTTCCCAAGGCTGACGCCTTGGGCTATATTCTCTCGCCCTACCGGGCTCAACGCCAAAGTGAACGGTATGGGGCGCAAGCCCAACCTCTGAAATCACGCGCTGCGCCAGGAGTCGTAACATTGATTACATGCGAACCCTCGCCGTTTTGGCGATTGCGCTGGGCGCATCCGCGCAGCCGCCGCCGTTCACCCTCGATCAGGTTCTCAGCTCTGCTTTTCCCACGGCATTGACCGCCGCGCCCGCCGGCGGCAAGGTGGCGTGGGTCTCCAATGCCAAAGGTGTCCGCAACATCATGCTGGCCGAGCCGCCGGGTTATGAGGCCCGCAAGATCACCGCGTACACCGCGGACGATGGCCAGGAACTGGGGGATCTCGCCTGGACGTCGGACGCATCCGCCATTGTTTACGTGTGTGGAGACAGCGCCAACCGCACCGGCGAATACCCCAATCCGGCGCTCGACCCGAACGGCGTGGAGCAGGACCTGTGGATCGTGGCGCTGGACGGCTCCGCACCGCGTAAGATCGGCGAGGGTCACTCGCCGGCCGTCTCACCGCGCGGGGGGGTGCCCTCTGGGCCCGTCGCTTTCATCCGCCACGGCCAGCTCTGGTGGGCGCCTGTCGATGGCAGAGACGCGGCAGTGCGGATGTTCCAAGCGCGTGGCCAGTGCTCGGGACCGGTCTGGTCGCCCGATGGCGCGCACCTCGCGTTCGTGAGCGATCGCGGCGACCATAGCCTCATTGGCGTGTACGATCCGGCCGCGCAATCGTTGCGCTATCTCGACCCCGCGACCGATTCCGACACGCAGCCCGAATGGTCGCCCGACGGCCGTAGCATCGCCTTCATTCGACTCCCCAGCAGTGGACTGCGGGCCGTTCGCGAGCCGCACCGCTCCGGCGAGCCGTGGTCCATCCGCGTGGCCAACGTGGAGACCGGCGCGGGCCGCGAAATCTGGCGCGCCTCCGCCGGCCCCGGCAGCGTGTTCCGCGAAGTGACCGCCAGGAACCAGTTGCTGTGGGCCGACGGCGGCCGCATCGTCTTCCCCTGGGAGGGCGATGGCTGGACGCATCTCTATTCCATTCCCGCGGAAGGCGGAAAACCTACACGGCTCACCCCGGGCGCTTTCGAAGTGGAAGACATCGACCTTCCCGCCGGCAAGCGCGAGGTCGTGTTCTCTTCCAACCAGGGCGACCCGGACCGCCGCCACCTTTGGAAGGTTGCGGTCGCCGGCGGCGACCCCGTTGCGATCACCTCCGGACCAGGCATCGAGTGGTCCCCCGCCGGCAACGCGTTCCTCCGCTCGAATGCGCAGCGGCCCGCCCACGCCGTAATCCGCCTTAACACCGGCTTCCGCGATCTGGACCCCTCCGCGATTCCCTCCGATTTCCCGCTCCAGCACATGGTCACGCCACAGCAGGTGGTTTTCTCCAGCGCCGACGGCCTCCAGATTCACGGACAGCTTTTCCTGCCGCCCAACAAGCCCGCCAAGCCCGCGCCGGCCATGGTCTTCTTCCACGGCGGATCGCGCCGCCAGATGCTGCTGGGGTGGCATTACATGTACTACTATTCCAACGCCTACGCGCTCAACCAGTACCTTGCCAACAGCGGTTACGTGGTGCTTTCGGTCAATTATCGAAGCGGCACGGGGTACGGTCTGGATTTCCGCGAGGCGCTGAACTACGGAGCTTCGGGCGGCGCCGAGTACAACGACGTTCAAGGCGCGGGCGTCTATCTGCGGTCGCGCAGCGATGTCGACCCCGCACGGATCGGCGCCTGGGGCGGCTCCTACGGCGGCTACCTCACCGCGATGGCCCTGGCTCGCGCGTCCGATCTCTTCCGCGCCGGAGTCGATTTCCACGGCGTGCACAATTGGGCCACCGAGTTAAACATACCGCCCACCGCGCCGGACTATCGCGTGGCATTCGAAGCTTCGCCCATGGCCTATATCAAGGGATGGCGCTCGCCGGTGCTGTTGATCCAGGGCGACGACGATCCCGACGTGCAATTCAACCAGACGGTGATGCTGGCCGACGCGCTGCGCCAGCAGAAAGTCGAGGTGGAGGAGCTGGTATTTCCCGACGAGGTCCACGACTTCCTCCTGCACAAGAGCTGGCTGGAAGCGTACCGCGCCGCCGTCCGCTTCCTGGAGCGGCACATGTAGTGGCGCGGGCACTCCTGCCTGCCGCGTCGACACTGGTGTGGACGCTCCGGTCTCCGGTGAGCAAGTTTGCCAGCAGTTGGCAACCTATCCCGGAGGATCGAACCGAACGTGCCGAGCCGGAGGGGATGGTGGTCCGGGATCGCAATCCGTTGGTGAGTCGGGTCGGAGGTCTCCAGAATCATGTGACTGCCAAGCGGACAAGGTGAAGGCGGATTCGCTCAGGCTGCGGCCGATCGAAAAAGAACGCGGCGGTTGCCTCAATCACGTTCTTGCGCAACTCCTCCCAGGTATCCCCCTCCGTGAAGATGTTTTCGGTAAGGCATTCGGCACAATAGCCACCGTCGGATTCCTGGACAACCTCGAACAGCAATTCGGGCATACGTCTTATGATACGGCATGGGTTCGGGCGACGTGATCTTCAGCCCGAGATCCGCCGGATCGGCACTCGGAACTGCCCCCGGAAGATTTCTCCGAAGATCTCAAGGGCTTGCTCGTGCAGCGCGCCGTTATCCGCCAGCAGGTATTCGGACGCGGTGCGTGGCCATGGCCAACTGGTAGTAGAAGTGGATATTCACGCTCTGGCTGCGCTTGCGGCTGGGAAAGCCCGTAGATGGCAGGCTGTCCTGGAGCCGCTGAATACCGGAGACGCGAATGCGGCGGACTCTGGAGTGGTACCGGGGGGCAGGGTCGAGTGCGCAGAACCCGTGCAGCACAGATATCGTGCTATATTGAAGCTATGGAGAAAACCAGACAGAACGTGACATTGGTGGTCGAGGAGGATCTGCTCCTGGCGGCCAGAAAGGTCGCACTCGATCAGCGGACCAGCGTGAATCAACTGGTGCGGGAGTACCTGGCAGGGCTGGTGGAGGAGCCCAGCCGGAGGCGGCTGGCCCGGGCAAGGTTGAGAAAGGCGTTCGAGACGGGCCTGGTCCGCGTCGGTGGCCGGAAGTGGAGCCGCGACGAACTCTATGACCGCTGAGAAGGACCTGGCTTTCGTCGACACCAACGTGCTGGTGTATGCGTTCGACAAGAGCAGTTCGCCGAAGAAGCGGGTTGCCCAACGGCTCATCAACCAGTTGATGGACGAGGACCGGCTGCGAGTGAGCACGCAGGTGTTGCAGGAGCTTTTCGTAACGCTGACCAGGAAAGTGAGCAAGCGTTGCTCGAGCGATGAAGCGCTGGCGGTACTGGAAGATCTGACGGCTTGGCCCCTGATGGCCGTAGATTATGCGGCGATTCGAGCGGCCGTTGGGTTGGCCGGCCAGGCGAAGATTTCATTCTGGGATGCACTGGTGGTTGTGGCGGCGGCGCGGACCGGTGCGGCGGTGCTGTACACCGAAGACATGAACGACGGGCAGGAAATCCTCGGCGTTCGAATCGGCAATCCGTTCGTGTAGATCAATGAATGGGCACGGATGAACACGGCCTGGATTGCAGTCACCCGATCCGCGGGATCGGCACGCGGAATTGCCCCCGGAAGATCTCTCCGAAGATCTCGAGGGCTTGCTGGTGCAGCGCGCCGTTATCCGCCAGCAGGTGCTCGGACGCGGTGACGCTGTGCGGGGCTCCGTTCATATCGGAGACGCGGCCCTGCGCCTCCTCGACGAGCAGCGTTCCGGCGGCCATGTCCCAGGGGCTCAGACCGAATTCCCAGAAGAAATCGAGGCGTCCGCAAGCCACGTAGGCCAAGTCGATGGCCGCCGATCCGGTGCGGCGGACGCCGTGCGTGGCCATGGCCAACTGGTAGTAGAAGTGGATATTCACGCTCTGGCTGCGTTTGCGGCTGGGGAACCCGGTGCAGGGCAGGCTGTCCTCTAGCCGCTGAATATTCGAGACGCGAATGCGGCGGTTGTTCAGGTAGGCGCCGCCGCCGCGCTCGGCGGTGAAGAGTTCCTGCCGGATGGGGTCGTAGATGACGCCGGCAATCATCTCGCTGGCGCGCGCCAGGCCCAGCGTGACGTTGAACATGGGGAAACCGTGGGCGAAGTTGGTGGTGCCGTCCAGCGGGTCCACAAACCAGCAATACTCGGAAGAGCTTTCGCGCCCGCCGCCTTCTTCGGCGACGATGGCGTGCGAGGGGAAGTGCGACCGCAAGCGCTCGACCACCAGTTTTTCCGACGCGCGGTCGGCTTCGGTCACTATGTCGAATTCACCCTTGAGCTCGACGGCCACGCGGCGCTCGAAGTAATTCGCCAGAAGCGCGCCGGCCTCGCGCGCGATGTCCACGGCCTTTTCCAAGTAGGGCAGTCTTAGCTCTCTTCCTGGAGGTACTTGATATCGTGCTTGAAAATGAAAAGGTTGGGCAAGCCCTTGCGGGTCAGGCGGATGAAGGACCGGTCGTAGTATTCGATGGTGCCCACCACTTCCTCTCCGTCCTCCATCTTCACGCGGACGGGCGTGGCATTCTCGATCAGGCGTTTGAGATACCTGATTTCTTCAAACGTCTGCTCCGGCGCGCGGCCGGCTTTTCCACCGTGTTCTGGAGTACTCACTTTTTCTGCCGCTTTTTCTGCCCTTCGGGGTCTATGGAAGTACGGGCGCCGGGCGTGCCGGTTCCACCCTCAACCTCACCATAATAACCGTTGCGGGCAGAGACTCGCAATTCCGGCCGGCCGACCCGCACCTCCAACTTGTGGAAAGGGTCCTTGGTGAGCGGGGCGTCATGCGGGTAGAAGGCCAGCAGATACTGGGTGCGCAGCTCGGTGACGATGTCGCTGAAGGCCTTGTCGAGCGCCGAGCCGACGCTGGGCAGGAAGGGCCGGCCGCCGGTGCCTTCGGCCATGAATTGCAGGGCGTGTTCGCCGCCGATATTCCGTCCCGCATCGTTGGTGATGGGCATGACGACCACGGGGTAGATGACGGCATCGGCAAGCTGGGCGGCTTCGAGGGCGGCATGGACATCCTTGGAACTGACGGTATCGCCGCCATCGGTGACGATCACCATGACCTTGCGGCCCTGGCGCGGCTCGAGATCGCGCGCCGTCAAAAAGATGGCGTCGTAGAGGGCCGTTCCGGCGTCGCCGTGGAGCGTCTTCAGCCGGGCTTCGAGCGACCGGTAATTATGCGTGAAGTCGTGTTGCATGGTGACTTCGTAATTGAAGCTATAGAGCGCGACGGCGTCCTCCGGATTGCCCTCCGAGAGCAAGGCGCGCAGGAACCGCGCGGCAGAATCGGTCTCGTACAGCAATTCCTTGTTGGTGGAGCCGCTGGTATCCACCAGCAGGGCGACGGAAAGCGGCAGCTCGGTGCGGCGCTCGAAGACCTTTATCTCTTGAGGCGCGCCGTTGTCGAACACGGTGAAATCGCCCTTCTGGAGGGCGCCCACCAGCTCACCGGCTTGGTTCCTGACGGTCGCTAAGACGCGCACCAGGTCGACGTCGGCGCGAAACACGGGGGCCTGCTGCGCCGAGAGGGCGGCGCAGAGGAGCGGCAAGAGGCAGTGTCTAACCCGCCACCGGAACATTCCGATCCCACTCCCCTTCCACCCAGACCTCGCCGTCCCTAAAATGCTCTTTCTTCCAGATGGGCACGGTCTTCTTCAGGCGGTCGATGCCTTCCAGCGCCGCTTCGAACGCCGCGCGCCGGTGAGGGGCCGTTGCAATTACCACTACGCTGGTCTCGCCGATCAACAGGCGGCCCAGGCGATGCACCATGGCCACGTGGGTCACCTGGTGGGCGGCGGCGACCTCATGTCCAATTTTGGCCATCATGGCGAGCGCCATGGGCCGGTAACATTCATAGTCCAGGCAGAGCACCGGCCGGCCGTTGGTCTGGTTGCGCACGGTGCCTTCGAATGCGACCACCGCGCCTTCCGCGCCGGTCAGCAGACGCGCGATGATGGAGCGCGTGTCGATCGGGTGGTCCGTCAGCGCGAAATAGTGGCCCGGGTCCAAGGGGATGTCCGCGGCGCCGCCGCTCACAGGCGGCAGGAAGGCCACTTCATCGCCGTCCTCGATCTTCGTGGTCAGGTTCGCAAATTCCCGATTGCGAGCCAGCACAATGCTGCGCGCCATTTCCTTCAAGGGCGGGCAGCGCGCGGCCACGGTGTCGAAGACCATCCGCAGATCGGCCCCGCCGGGAAAGTCGGCCTCCTCGGACGGCCGTCCCACCAGATCCTTCAATACCCCAAAGAACAGGATTCGCACGCGCATAGGAGGCTCTACTAAGGGCACTTATATACTTCCCCACCAGCGGCTCGGAGCAACTCGCCTTGATGCTAACGGCTCTGCTGCATCATTTGTCTAAGATAGGCGTTGATTCGAGTCTGATAACCTTCGCCCGATGCTTTGATCCACGCTACTACATCTGCATCGAGGCGAATGGTCACAATAGTCTTCTTCGGTCGATAAAACCTTCCGATTACGGCATCCGAAGGGATCTTCTGAATTTCAGGAATGTCCGTCAGGTCGATTTCACGATCCGGCCGGGCAGCGAGCTTCTGAAGCTCCTTCCGATTCTCAGCCGATAGCTTGGGCATAAAGTTTCCTCTCCCGCCGGGTCGCAGGACGGGCCGAAATGATCCCATTCGAACCGCATTTGTGTTTACAGTATAGTACATACGCCTACGTAAAATCCAGCGGCGAAATGCTCTACCAAGGGCCAGTCTAACAGACGGTTGCGGGCGGCCCCGCGTTGCGCCGGGTTACAATGCTGTTTCCCCATGAAAACCGCCATCGAAACGCGCTTGCGCGTGCGTTACGCCGAAACCGACCAGATGGGAGTGGTCTACTACGCGAACTACCTGGTTTGGATGGAGGTGGGCCGCGTGGAACTGTGCAAGGCCCTGGGCTTCAATTACGGCGACATGGAACGCGAGGACGGCGTACTGCTCGCCGTGGCCGAAGCCTGCTGCCGCTACCGGTCGCCGGCGCGCTACGACGACGAGGTGATTGTCAAGACCTGGATAGAAGAGGCCCATTCGCGGATGGTGACCTTCGCTTACGAAATGCGGCTGGCCGAGGGAGACCGCGTGCTGGCGACCGGGCAGACGCGCCACATCTTCGTGGACCGCGAAATGCGGCGGTTGCGGCTGCCGGAGAAGTATCACGCCATGTTCGGGCTGGGCGCGAGATAGTCCACCGCAGAGCCGGAGTATGGTTTCAATAGCCATTCTTCTATGGCATAATTGGATGTATGAAGAAAACCTTCAACGTCGATGATGAACTCTTCAAAGAGGCTAGGGCTGCTTGCGGTGCGACGACGGATACGGAGACCGTGCGTTTGGGCCTCGAATCCCTGGTACGCCACGCAGCGTATGAGCGCCTTCGGGCTCTGGGCGGTTCGGAGCCTGGCGCACGCGACGTTCCCAGGCGCCGGGAAAGGCCGTCGCCCAAGCGAAGGGTGGCCTGATG
Organism: Bryobacteraceae bacterium; assembly: GCA_049590695.1. Lineage (GTDB taxonomy): Bacteria > Acidobacteriota > Terriglobia > Bryobacterales > Bryobacteraceae > Fen-178. The sequence goes on along the minus strand of JBAWDI010000909.1, from coordinate 11,530 downwards.
GTCCTGGTGGACACTTCCGTGTGGATTCGGTACCTTGCCGGCCAGCCGCCCTACTTGGCCGAGTTAGGCAGACTCCTCGGTCTCGATGAAGTCACGGGGCACGAGTTGGTCTATGGAGAACTCCTCATTGGCGACCGGGGAGGCCGCAGGAAGCTCCTGGCCGCTTACGAGCGGATGCATCAAGCGGCCATGGTCCCTCACCGTGAGGTCGTCGAGTTCGTTCGCGATCGCGACCTGCATGGCCGCGGCGTGGGCTGGATCGATGTTCACCTCCTGGCGTCCGCTATTGTAGGGCGATTACAGTTGTGGACGGCCGACCCACGCTTCTCCGCGGTGGCTGACGAGTTCGGTGTGGCCTACGCGGTGCGAACGTCGTAACCGGGGGAGATATCTTGACGCCACGGATTTGTCCGATCCGCCGGCGCTACGGGTAAAATCAGAGTATGCGCATCCTTCTGTTCAGCGGGAAAGGAGGGGTGGGGAAAACCAGCCTGGCGGCGGCTACCGGTCTGGAACTTTCCCGTCTCGGATACCGCACCCTGGTGATGAGCGTCGACCCCGCCCATAGTCTGGCGGACGCGTTCGATATCGAAACCGAGCTGTTCCATGGCAAGACCGGGGATCCGTATACCATCAACGAGCGGCTCGACATCCACGAAGTCAATATCCAGAAGGAAATCAAGCGGCACTGGAAGGAGATCTCGGCCTACGTGGTGTCGGTGCTGCGCACCACCGGGATCAGCGACGTGGAGGCCGAGGAGCTGGCCATCCTGCCGGGGATGGAAGAGCTAAGCGCCCTGATGTATGTGAACCAGTTCCGGCGCGAGCAGCGCTACGACGTCATCGTCTTGGATTGCGCGCCCACGGCGGAATCCATGCGCTTCGTGAGCATGCCGACCACGCTCGAATGGTACATGAAGCACATCTTTGCGTTCCAACGCGGGCTGTTGAAGGCCGTGCGCCCCATCGCCAACCGGGTGGCGCCGTTCGAACTGCCCTCCGACAACTATTTCGATAACATCCAGAACCTGTTCGGGCGGCTGGCGGGCATCGACGAGCTGCTCGAAGACCCTAAAATCACCAGCGTCCGGCTGGTCACCAACCCGGAGCGGATGGTGCTGCGCGAGACGCAGCGCGCGTTCGTCTATTTTACGCTGCACGGGCTGGCCGTGGACGGCATTCTGGTGAACCGGGTGCTGCCGCCGGAAGTGACCGACGCCTATTTCCAGGAGTGGCGCGCGTCGCAGGGCCGCATTCTGGAAGAGATTGACGCTTACTTCGCGCCCGTTCCGGTGAAGCGCATTCCGCTGTTCACACACGAGGTGCTGGGGCGCGAGCGCCTGGAAGAACTGGCCCGCGCGCTCTACGCCAGCGGGGAAGATCCGGCGGCCATCGGCCGCACCGAGGCGCCTTACACCTTCGCGAAGCGGGATGGCCACTACGAGGTGCGGTTGCAATTGCCATTCGCCGCGAAAGGCGAGGTGGGGCTGTTCAAGAAGGGCGACGAGCTGGTGGTGGAAATCGGCACGCTGCGCCGGCACATCGGATTGCCGACCTCGATGGCCGGCCTTTCCCCCAGCCGCGCGAAGTTGGAAAATAGAATTCTGACCGTGGAGATGAAGGAGAGTTGAAATGGAAGAAAAGACGGCTGAGGGCGGAACCTGCGAGCACGGCTGCTTCTTCTGCACCATGCTGCCGCTGATCGAGCGCCGCTGGTCGGAAGCCACGCGCGGTCACTTCAAGAACTCGCGCATCGAGTTCCTGAAAGGGATGCGCGCCCTGATCGACGACCGTATCGCGCATCTGTCCAAAGAAGAAGAGCCGAAGGGGACGCGCGTGACGGTGGAGTGACGCCCAGTTCCCGCAGCAGCGCCGCCGGCTGGTAGAGCTTGCGCAAGGCCTCGACGATGCCTTGCGAGGCCACGTGCACAGCGCGCGCCTGCTCGTCGCTATATAGGTAGGTCAGCGACAGAGCCTCCAGGTTATACCAATGTGGGTATAATGAACGGAGATGGACAAAACTCCGTCCCTGAAGCCACTGTTCTGGGTGGGAAGCTCAAAGCGGGACTTGCTTTCCTTGCCGGGGCCGGTGGTGGACCTCTTTGGATTTGCACTTTACCTCGCTCAGGACGGCAGGAAGCACGAGCAGGCCAAGCCCCTCAGAGGCTTCGGTTCCGCCGGGGTCCTGGAGATTGTCGAGGATTGGGATCGGAGCACGTATCGAGCCGTCTACACCGTACGGTTCGAGGGTGCAGTGTTCGTGCTGCAGATATTTCAAAAGAAGTCCAAGCACGGAGCCGCCACGCCCAAGGCCGATATCGATCTGATCCGCCAGCGTCTTAAGGCAGCGGAGCAGATGGCAAAGGAGTTATCCCGATGAAGAAACAGCGAGTCGCGCAAGGCATTTCCATCGAGCAAGGTTCAGGGAATGTGTATGCCGACCTCGGGTACGCGGACAGCGAGGGCATGCTGGTGAAGGCCCAGTTGGCCGCCAAGATCGCCGAGATCGTCCACCGGCGGGCGCTTACCCAAACCCGCACCGCGGAGATCCTGGGATTAACGCAGCCCAAGGTTTCCGCCATCCTGAAAGGACGGTTTCGCGGAATTTCGGAACACCGCTTATTGGACTGCCTGACCCGATTGGGCCGGGATGTTCACATTGTTGTCAAGCCAGCGCCCAGGAGCCGGTCGAACGGCCGGCTGACGCTCTCCGTGGCATAGGGCCGGGATCATCCATCCGCCAGCCGCCGCGTTACGGTGGAGTGACGCCCAGTTCCCGCAGCAGCGGCGCGGGCTGGTAGAGCTTGCGCAAGGCCTCGACGATGCCTTGCGAGGCCACGTGCACCGCGCGCGCCTGCTCGTCGCTATATAGGTAGGTCAGCGGCAGAGCCTCCAGGTTCGTGTCGAAGACAATGCCCACGATTTCGCCCTTGGCGTTCACCGTGGTGCTGCCTGAGTTGCCGCCGTTGATATCGCAGGTGCTGACGAAGTTGAACGGCGTCACCAGGTCCAGCAGCGGCTGGCCATCCACCCAGCGCTGGGGGAGCTTATAGGGGTCCTGGTTTCCCGCGAGATAATACAAGCCTCCGAAGGTGGTGGCATAGGGAACCGGGGCTTCCGTCTTGTCCTTGTAGCCTTTGACCACCCCGAAGGTCAGGCGAAGCGTGGAGGTGGCGTCCGGATACTCGCCGGCGGGGAGCACCCTGAGCCGGTATTCGACGATGCGCTCGACGCTCGAAGCGTCCACGGATTCGATGGTGTCCCGATACTTCGTGAGGAGCTTGCGGGCCGGTTCGTCGAGCAACCGCGCCAGGCGGACGATGCCATCGCCCGAGTTGAGGACCGCTTCATGACTGGCCGCCAGGCGCTTCCGCTCGGCGACATCCTTTAGCTTGGTGGAGCGCACGAACCCGGCGGCGGCCTGCTGCGGCGTCAGGCTGCCCAGCAGGGCTTTGACGGGCGCTTCCTTTTCACCCAGAGCCTTGACGTCTTCGAGATACTGCGCCAGGAGCGCGGTTTCGAGCGCATCGTCGATGGGCGCGGGCGAGTACAAGGCGAGTTCGAGCGAGGGCAGGGCGCCATCGCGGTACTCGGGCAGGCGCTGGTCGTTGGGTTTACCACGCTCCTCGGACAGGCGGACGATCTGGCGGGCGATGCGGAAGAGATTCGACCCCACGGCCGCGGGGCTCTCCAGGACCTGGTAGGGCTTCTCGAAGGGCGTCCAGGTCTTGTAAGCGGCGGCCACCTCGTCCCACACTTTGCCGGCGGCGGTTCCCAGCTTGGGGTCGCGCTCGACGGCGTTGCGCAGCTTTTTTTCGAAGGCCTGTTTGCGCACCATCAGCACGACATCGTTCAAGCCGATGAGCTTGCCGGCCGTCGATTTATAAGTGTTCGAGAAACCCAATAAGGTTCCTTGGGCCAGGCGCCGGTTCTCTTCGCTCTGGGCCGCGAAGGCGCGCAGGGCTTGGATGCGCGTCTGCAAGCGCGCGAGGGTCAGGGGCAGCGAAGTGTCCCGGTAAAAGGCGAGCTGCGCGGCGGTCGAGAGGCGCGAGGTGGCGCCGGGGTTTCCGGCGACGAATACCAGCCCGGTATCCTGGACGCCATCGGCGCTCCACTTGAGGTAGTGCGGCGTGGCGGCGGGCTGGCCGTCCTCATAGGCGCGTAGGAAAGCGATGTCGAGGTCGTAGCGCGGGTAAGTGAAATTATCGGGGTCGCCGCCGAAAAAGGCGATGCCGAACTCGGGAGCGAACACCAGCCGCAGATCGGTGTACTTCTTGTACCGGTAGAGATCGAAGCGCTGGCCCGAGTAAAGCTGCACGACGGTGCAAGTGCCGCCGGTTTTGCCGGCGCAGGTTTTCTCGATGCGCGCGATGGCGGCGTTGCTCTTCTCGAGCGCCTCGGCGGCCTTGACGCCATCCTTGGCCGCATCCTTCACCTGGCTGGTGACGTCCTCCATGCCGACGAGGACATCGGCCTCGAGGCCGGGGCACTGGAGCTCCTGCTGGCGGGTGGCGGCGTAGAAGCCGTCCTTGACGTAATCGTGCTGGGCCGAGCTGACTTTCGAAATGCAATCGGAGGCCACGCGATGATCGGTGAAGACGAGGCCGTTGGGCGAAACGAACGAGCCCGATCCGCCGCCAATGCGCAGGGAGGCCAGCCGCAGGTTCTCGAGGAACTGGCCGGTGACCTCGAAGCCGTACTTCTCTTTGACCTGGTCCTTGGGGAATTGATTGAAGAGCCACATGCCCTCGTCGGCCACGGCGGGCAGGGCTAGGGCGCACAGAAAGAGGAGACGGCGGAATCTCATGAAAGCTCCCAGACTCCAGTGTAAGGGAAAGGAGGAAAGGGGACAGACGCATTTTCCTCCACGAAAAATGCGTCTGTCCCCTTTTTGCTACAGGGGCTTGAGAATCTCCGATAGCAGGTCCGGAACGGCGGGGTCGCGCACCAGGTGGGGGTATCGTTCGCCGCCGTGATAGTCGATGCGGTGCGTTTCGTAATACTCGCCGGTCTTGATCAGCAACTCCAGCGGCTTGGTAGTGGACGCCGTGGCCTGGACGGCTTCACGCAATATTGTGGGCGTGAACTGGCGGTTGTTGACGGCCACGATGGTGACGGCGGGCGGGATACCGGCTGTATGGGCCGGGCCGCCGTAGGCAATATCGATGACCGTGCCGTCTTCCTTGACCTTGAGGCCGATCGAGTGGCTCAGATCGATCATCCTTCGTTCCGCTTCTTCGGCCTTCAGAAACTCCGAGCGCTCAGCGTTGTAAGCCAGCTTCCAGCCGGAGTGTTCGATGCCTCCCAGCGGCGCATGCGGCTCCGTCGAGTGCAGGCGGCTATTCAGGAAATTCGCCCAATCGTAAGGCTGGACCGCGTTCAGCGCGGCCACCACATCCTCGAAATCGTACGGCTTCATGGCCGGCGCTCCGCCGGGGCCTCCTTCGAAGGCGCGGCAGAAATCGTTCAGCGAACTGGCGCCCTTGCTGAGCTGCCGGATGGTGACGTCGGCATCCAGCCAGATCAGCGTGCCCTCGGGATAGTAGTCCACGGATCGGCGATAATCCGCGTAATCGCTGCCTGCCTCGTAGAGGATTTGCGCGGCCACGGCCGTGTCTTCGAGCGGACGCCAGGTGCGGCCGAACTTGGTGTCGAGCGCCGCGGCGTCGATGGCCAGCGATTCGCGGAAGTCTTCCGGGGTCAAAAGCCCGCTCCGCGGCGCCAGGATTTCGCCCAGGTAATTCGTGAGACCTTCGTAGACCCACAACAGGTCGCCCTTCATGGGGGTATCGTAACCGCCATCGGCGCCGCCCGAAGTGAGCCCGATGGGCCGGCGGTATTTGCCGTTCCAGGAGTGCACGAACTCGTGCGGCAGCAAGGTGCCGGAGAGCTTGCGCGGGCCGGGGTCGACCAGCGTGCGCTCACCCAGGCGGTCGTCGCTGGATTCGTGGTGCTCCAGGCCGAAGTGCGCCACGTGGTCGCTGAGAGTGAAGAGGAAGTGATAATCCCGGTAATGGCGCGATCCGAACAGCGCGCCGGTTTGCGCCACCAGGTTCTTGTACTCGCCGGCCAGCTCGGGGCTGATCTCAATGGCGCGGTCGCTGTCGCCGGCCAGGTGGAGGTAGTGCGGGGCGCCGCGATCGGTACCCAGCTCGACCGTGCGGAAGTGGGCGCCGGTGAGCAACGGAGAATCGATGAGCGTGGTGAGCGTCGCCGGCTGAAACTCGATCTCGCCCCCGGATTCGCGGGCGATGGGCAGCGCGGTTCCGTATCGCCAGGAGCCGGGCAGGCGTAGCGTGGCCTGGTATGGCAGGCTGTCGGGCTGCGCTCCCTGGGGATACAGCACGAGCTGGTTCCAGTTGAGCACCGCCAGCTCGCTGGTAGCCGAGCTTCCCGACGAGTAGCCGCCTTCCTCCGGCGGCGAGATGAAATCGAAGACGGCGTCTACCGACGATGCTCCCGCGGGAACATCGATGTGAAACGCATACATGTCGACGCTGTCGCGCCTCCAGGCAACCGGCTGGCCGCCCGCCTGGAACTTCAGGCCGACCAGATTGACAATCGGCCCGTCGGGCATGTGCTCGCCCGGAATCCATTCCGGATAAAGCAAGGTCATGGGGCCCGGGCGGGCGGGAATGGTCATCCGGACATGGAACAGCCGGCGTGGCGCGTCGGTAGCGTCGACGCGCAGGCGAACCGGGTTCTGGGCACATAGCGGCAGCCACGCCAGCACGGCCAAAGCGACACGGAACATACGCATAATCTCACGATTGTACTGCACCGGTGGGGCTATGGTACGTGCGCACAGCCATCGACAATGGCGTAGAGATCCGCGGTGCTGACTGGCTTGGGCAGATAGCCATCCATACCGGCGAGGCGGCAGTGCTCTGCGTCGCCTTTCATGGCGCGAGCCGTCAGGGCAACGATGGGAAGATGTCTGCCGGTGCCGGTCTCCGCGTGGCGGATGGCCGCCGTGGCTTCGAAGCCATCCATTTCGGGCATCTGTACGTCCATTAGAACCAGATCGAAACTCTCCCGCCCGACCGCCGCTACCGCTTCCCGCCCGTTGGCAGCCAGCGTAACCCGATGCCCCCGCCTTTCGAGCAGCCGTGCCGCTACCATTTGGTTAACCGGATTGTCCTCAGCCACCAGGATCTTGCGGCTGGCCGCGGCCCGCGGCTCGCCCGGCAAGCCTTCACTGACTGGCTCCGGCGGCCGCGGCTCTGCCACATTGCGATCGAGTACCCGGCAAATCAGTTGGCGCAGTTCCCAGAAACTCACCGGCTTCGTCAGGTGAGCCGCCAGACCGAGCTCGCGGCAGCGCCCCGAATCGCCGCTCTGGCTGGCGGAGGTCAGCACGATGATCGCCGCGCTGGCGCACCGCGGGTTCCGCCGGAGTTGTCTGGCGAGGTCGAACCCGTCCTCCTCCGGCATGTGCGCGTCGGTGATGACGAGCGGTAACGGCGAGCCCGCATCGGCCGCGGCCTGCGCAAACGCCAGGGCGGCCTTGGCGCCCGATTCCGCCCGCACCCGCATGCCCCAGTTGGCGAGCATCTCTTGCAGAACCAGGAGATTGGTCGCGTTATCGTCCACGATGAGAACCGCGACGTCCTTCAGGTCCCACGCTGGCTGGTTCCCGCGCGGCTGGCTTGAGACACCCAAGCGTGCCGTGAAATGGAAGCAACTGCCATGGCCCGGTTCACTCTCCACCCACAGCCTGCCCCCCATCAATTGCACCAGGCGCAAAGACACCGTCAGCCCAAGACCCGTGCCGCCGTACTTACGAGTGGTGGAGCCATCGGCCTGCGCGAAAGGCTCGAAGATCTGTCGCTGCTTCTCCACGGGAATTCCGACCCCCGTGTCGCAGACGGAGAAGTGAAGCATCAGCGTGTCCCCGTCCTGGCTTGCCACCCGGGCGTGGACCACGATCTCGCCGGCCGCGGTGAACTTGAGAGCATTACCCAGCAGGTTGGTCAGCACCTGGCGCAGCCGCGTGGGATCGCCCACCACCATGCCGGGAACATCGGGCGCCTGACAGATCAGTTCGATCCCCTTCTGGCCGGCGCTCAGGCTGAAACTCTTCACCGTCTGGTCGAGCCATGCCTGCAAGTCGAAATCCACCGGGTCGAGATCGAGCTTGCCGGCTTCGATCTTCGAGAAATCCAGAATGTCGTTGACGATGCCGAGCAGGCTCTCGCCCGATTTCTTAACCATGCCCAGATACGAACGCCTCTCGGGCGCGGTCTCGCTATCCAGAAGAAGTTCGGTCACGCCCAGAACGCCGTTCAGTGGCGTGCGGATCTCGTGGCTCATGTTGGCGAGAAACTCGCTCTTGGCGCGGTTGGCTGCCTGTGCCGACTCTTCGGCGCGCTGCCGAACCTCGACTTCCCGGCGCAATTCGGCCGTCCGCTCCCCGACACGCTCCGCCAGCCGGCGCTCGCTCCGGCGCAGGTCGCGGACACGGATTCTGTAGAACCCAGCTCCCGTCGAGCAGGTCGCCACGAGGCAGAGTGCGGCGAACCAGAACGTCTGATAGAAGCGCGGCCGGGCATCGAGGGAAAACGAGGCGCCGCTCTCATTCCAGGCGCTGTCCATGTTGCGCGCCATCACCCGGAACCGGTAGGCGCCGGGTGGAATGTTGGTGTAGTACGCGACGCGCCGGTTGCCCGCTTCCACCCAGTCCGCATCGAACCCTTCCAGCATGTAGCGGAATTGGGTGAACTCCGGAAAGAGAAAAGTGAGGGCGGTGAAGTGGAATTCGAGATTGCCCCCGGCGCGGACCCACCCGCCGGCGGCAACCGGCTTCTGCCGGCCGTCGGTTACGCGTTCGATCAGCACCGGCGGGGCGGGCCGATTGACAGTCAACCGCGCCACGTCGATCTCCACCATGCCGCCGTAAGTCGCCAAGTACAGCTTGTCGCCCCGGCCTTTCCAGACCGACGGCGTTACCCCAAAGGCGAACTCACTGCCAACTCGCATCCCCGCGGCCTTGCCGAACCTCTCTGGCTCCACGGCGCGCTGGCGCCCTTCGGCAACGGCATCCAGGTCCGCCAGCGAAACCCGCAGCATCCCGCGGCCCACGATCCACAAATAGCCATCGTCGTCTTCCACAATGCAGCCGCCGGCCTCCGGTATGCCTTGGGACTGGGTGAAAGCCGTGAAATGCGTCCCGGCGATGCGGTTGAGACCGGACATCGTCAGCGCCCACACGTGTCCGGCGTCGTCGGTTTGCATGCAGAGCACCATCTGGCGCGGCCCGGGCCGGGCCAGCACGGGACCGAATCGTCCGTCGCCGAATCGCTGGACACCCAGCGCCGTTCCCACCCAAATGGCTCCGTCAACGCCCTCGGCCATGGCTGTCACCAGCACAGAAGCCAGGCCCTGTCCCTTGCCGAAGACCGCCATCGACTCGCCCTGAAACCGGATGAGGCTGTCCCCCGAAGCGGTCCACACCGTGCCATCCCGTTGCTCAAACAGCAGACGGATGGGACGCTGAAACTTCCACACACGTTCCGGCTGGCCTTTCGGTTCCCCGTGAAACTCTCGTAAGACGCCATCTTCGGAACCGGCCCACAGGTTGCTGTGCCGGTCGCGGATCACCGGCCACATCAAGTCGCGCGAGGGCCCGCCCTTTGAGCCGTATACCACCAGGTCGCCCGAGGCCCGCAGGCGGGCGATGCCGTTTGTAGTGCCGAGCCAGATGTCTCCGGAGTGGTCCTGCTGGATGGAACGGACGCTATCGCTGGGAAGCCCTTCGCGCATGGTGCGCATGGTCACGCGATATTCCTTGAAGCGGTTGACCCCGCCGCCGGCGGTCCCCAACCACACGCTGCCTTCGTTGTCTTCGTAGAGGCAGCGAATGATCTGATTGGAGAGTCCGTCGCGGGTCTGATAGGAGCTGAACTTCCCCTCGGCAAACCGGCTGAGGCCGCCGCCGTCGGTGCCGATCCACAGTGCGCCGTCGCGGTCTGAAAGCAGCGCCAGGATGCCGCTGGGCGTGAAACCGTCGCGTGGGCCGTAGGTGCGGAAGCGCCCTTGCCGGTACTCGATCAACCCCCCGGTATGCGTGCCGATCCATAGCGCATCCCCGGCGCCCGCCAATCCCCAAATCGAGTCGTCCGGCAGTCCGTCCCTGGTTGTAAATACCCGTTCCACGCCGCCTTGGAACCGGTGCAGCCCATTGTTGGCGCCCACCCAGACAGTCCCGGCCGGGTATTCCAGCAAGACGTGCACGTTGGCTTCCCAGCCGCCCTGGAAAACCGGCACGCGCCGGCCCCCCTGGAGCCGCGCGACGCCTCCGTCGCCGCCGATCCACAACACGCCCCGCGAATCTACGAGCAGCGCACGGATACTGGCTTTGGCCAGTTCCGGCTCTTCAATCTTTTCAAAGGCGCCATGGCGGTAACGCAGCAGCCCGTTGTTGCCGGTGCCGATCCACAACGATCCATCCGGCGCCGCCCGCAAAGAGATTATCTGGCTCTGCTTCAAAAGGGGTGTATTCGACTCGCTGAATACGGTGAAATCCACGCCATCGAAACGAGCCAGTCCGTCGGTGGTCGCAAACCAAAGGTACCCGTCGGCGGTCTGCGCTATGTCACGGATGGAGTCGTTTGGCAACCCGTTCGAAGTTGTCCAGACATCGTGACCGAGTTGTGTGAGAGCCAGCTTGGGATCGAGCCCCCAGGCGGCGACCGATAACAGGGCCATCGCCAAAAGGCCGACCGGACGAATGGTCACGACCCATTATCGGCCACGCCGAGCCTACTTGCGCGTAGAGTTTGCCGTTGTCAATGGTTAATGCAAAGTCGGATTGCTTTCGTTGTACTCCGCATCGGCCTTGATCGGCGTGCCGGTCCGATCGGCACCGGTTCGGCTCTCCGTTCGCGGCGTGGGCGGGCAGCCATCGACCATGGCGTAGAGATCCGCGGAGCGGATCGGCTTGGGGAGATAGCCATCCATACCGGCGAGGCGGCAGCGCTCCGCGTCGCCTTTCATAGTGCGGGCCGTCAGGGCAAAGATGGGAAGATGTCTGGCGGTGCCGGCCTCGGCATGGCGGATGGCCGCGGTGGCTTCGAAGCCATCCATTTCGGGCATCTGTACGTCCATCAGGACCAAATCGTAGTTTTCCCGCTCGACTGCCGCTACCGCTTCCCGCCCGTTGGCAACCACCGTAACTTCGTGCCCCCGCCTTTCGAGCAGCCGTGCCGCTACCACCTGGTTGACCGGATTATCCTCAGCCACCAGGATCTTGCGGCTGGCCGCGGCCCGCGCCTCGCCCGGCAAACCCTCGGTGACCGGCTCCGGCGGCCGCGGCTCTTCCACATTGCGATCGAGCACGGCGCAAATCAGTTGGCGCAGTTCCCAGGAACTCACCGGCTTCGTCAGGTGAGCCGCAACCTCCAACTCGCGGCAGCGCGCCGAGTCGCCGCTCTGGCTGGCGGATGTCAGCATGATAATCGCCGCCCCGCGGCACTGCCGGTCCTGCCTGAGTTGCCTGGCCAGGTCGAAGCCGTCCTCCCCGGGCATGTGC
>JBAWDI010000908.1:0-2267 GCA_049590695.1 Bryobacteraceae bacterium | reverse complement strand
CCGCGGTGGGGCGAATGCTGGTGGAAAGCGACGCCCGCTTCGAGGGCGCGCCGCCGGTGGTGCTGTCCTACTCGCTATGGCAACGGAAGTTCGGAGGGGCCGCCGATATCCTTGGCAAGACCATCATGCTGCAATTCCAGCCGTTCTACGTAGTCGGAGTGGCGCCGCGCGACTTTCTGCAGCCGAGCCAGCACCTGACTCCCAACGACGCGTGGGCTCCGATGAGCGCGGCCACCCTATTGGGCGGGCGCGAGCCACTGACCCAGCGCGGCAAAGGGACCGTGGATATTACGCTTCGCCTGCGTCCCGGAGTCAGCCGGCAACAGGCTGAGACCACTTTGAGCGCCATCGCGGCGCAGCTTAACAGGGAGTATCCTGCCACCAATCGCGCCAAGTCCGTATCTCTGGACCCGGCGGCCGACAGGGGTAAGGCCATTCTCGGCGCCATCATACTTTCCCTCGTCAGCCTGGTGCTGCTCATCGCCTGCGCGAATGTGGCGGGAATCCGGCTGGCCCAAGGCGAGGCGCGCCGCCGGGAGTTCGCCATGCGTCTGGCCCTTGGCGCGGGGCGTTGGCGGCTGCTCCGTCAATTGCTAGCCGAGAGCCTGCTGCTGGCGCTGGCAGCCGCCGGACTCGGCCTGCTGCTCGCGCGTGTCCTGATGGAGGCGATACCCGAAGCACTGCCGTCGCTGCCGGTGACGCTGGACCTGGGTCTGCGCGTGGATGCCCGAATGCTGGCCTACCTCCTGGCGCTTGCTGTGGTCACCACATTGGCCACGGGGCTGTTTCCCGCTGTGCGCGTCTCCCGCCCCGATCTCACGGCGGTACTCAAAGGCGAGACTCCCAGCGCCAGATCGAGGTCGTGGTTCCGCGGCGGGCTGATTGTCGCGCAGATCGCTTGCGCGCAGTTTCTACTGGTGGTAACAGGGCTGCTCGTGGGCAGCTACCTCCAGGTACAGCACATTCGGCCCGGTTTCGACATGAGCCGGCATCTGCTCTTTGCCACCTTGCTGCCGGCCACGGAGCATCCCAAAGCCAACCTTTACGAGGATATGCTCGGCAGGCTGAGCGCGCTTCCCGGAGTGCGCCGCGTCGCCTCTGTCGGGAGTCCGCCGCTCAGCGGCTCGGGTGGAGGGGCCCAGCGGGTCTCCATTCCGGGCACTACGGACGAGCCGGTGGGGATCGGCGCCTATTGGGTGGGCCCGGAGTACTTCACCGCGATGGGCACGGCTATCCTTCGCGGACGTGAGTTCACGGCACTCGATTCCGCCGGGGTCGTGATCGTGAATGAGCGGATGGCACGCGGCTTCTGGGGTGATGCGGGCCGCGCCATCGGCCAGTTCATCCGGGTAGACGGCAAGGATCGCCAAGTGGTCGGAGTGGTCGAGACGGGCAAGTACCAGACGCTGCTCGAACCGCCAACGCCGATCTTTTTCCTGCCCGCGCACGGTGCGGAAACCGTGGTAATCGAGACGGAGGGCGATCCGGCGGCAATGGCCGGCTCGGTGCGCAAAGCGTTCCGGGAATCGGTTTCCGGCGTGACCCTGAACTCTTTGGTCACGATGCGCCAGCAGATGGGCGTAGCGTTTTTCCCCTGGAGAGCCGGCGCGGGCTTGTTGGGCATCTTCGCGGCTCTTGGGATCTTCCTTGCCGGCGTAGGGCTGTATGGCGTGGTGTCGTACGGAGTCGCGCGCCGCACCCACGAGATTGGCGTGCGCATGGCGATGGGAGCGCGCCCGGCCGACGTTCTGAGAGTGGTTCTGCGGCAGGGCCTTTCGATGGTGGCGATTGGGGCGGTGATCGGCACGGCCATCGCGGTAGCGGTGGCACGCGTGGTCTCGGCGGTCCTCTATCGCGTGAGCCCGGCGGACCCGTTGGCGCTGATCGAGGCCGCTCTGGCCGTCGCGGCCGTGACGTTCCTGGCTATCCAGTTGCCGGCGCGGCGGGCGATTCGCACAGATCCTATGGCCGTTCTGCGCAGCGAGTAGCCGTGCATTCGGCTCTCCGTTCCCCTACTTCACCAGCGCCGCCGATTTCCCCGCGAACCCCAGCACCCACCCCGGGAAGATGCCCAGCAACAGCGTGCCCAGCGCCGGCAGAATCAGCGCGGCGCGCAAGCCAGGCGTCGGCGGCTCGGCGTTCTCGACGGCCTCCCCCGGCTCGCGCATGTACATCATCACCAGGATGCGCAGGTAGTAGTACGCCGCCACCGCGCTGTTGAGCAGGCCCAGAACCGTCAGCCAGACCAGGTGCGATTCCAGCGCCGC
>JBAWDI010000907.1:0-3045 GCA_049590695.1 Bryobacteraceae bacterium | reverse complement strand
GGCCACATTGGCGCACGCGATCAGCAGCAGCAGCGCCACCGCGGCCATCAGCACCAGCGCCGGCTTCCCAAACTGATCGCGCAAGTGCGAGAGACCGGCTCCGGCCGGCTGCACCTCCATCTTCCAGTCGCGAACGGTGCGATCGTCGCTGGTCTTGAATTCGTCCTCGATCGTCCACTGGAACAAAACGCTCATTTCCGCGCGGGCCTGCTCGATCCGAACACCCGGCTTCAACCGCGCCGCCAGTTTCAGCCAATAGCGCGCGCTGGCGGCGTAGCTGGGGTGGCGGGCGGTTAGCGGCAGCCAGATGTCTTGCGGGTTCGCCGGCTCCAAGCCAACGAACTCGCGCGGGCACACTCCGACAATGGTCAGCGGGTGGTTGCCCTCAATGATCTGCCTGCCGATGATCGCCCGATCGGAGTTGAACCTGCGCTTCCAGTAAGACCAGCTCACCACCGCGACGTTGGCAGGCGATTCCGCGCTGCCGTCTTCCGGGCCGACGAGACGGCCGAGCGCGGGATTCACACCCAGGACGGAAAAATAGTTCGGACTTACATACCCGCCTCGCACGATCTCCGGTTCCAGGCCGGCACCGTGTATGGTGAAGGGTGTGTCGGACGACGCAATCAGCCCCGAGAACACATGATTGTGCTCGCGATAGTGCTCGTAGCTCTGCAACGAAAAGGCGTTGAAGTGGTCCTGGCCCGGGGCCTTGAACAGCAGTTCCACAAGCTTCCCCGGCTCGCGTATCGGCAACATGCGCAGCATCAGGGTGTTAATCAGGCTGAAGATTGCCGTGTTGGCGCCGATGCCGAGAGCCAGCGACACCACCGCCACGGCCGTGAATCCCGGAGCGCGCCGCATCCCGCGAAGCGCATAGCGAACGTCCTGGCAGAGCCGTTCCAGTGAATTCCATCCCCACATCTCGCGTGTAGTTTCCTGAACCAGAATGCGATTGCCAAACTCGCGCCGGGCGGCCAGTTCGGCGGCGTGCGGTGTATCCCCTTGGTCCATCCGATCGCGCGCGGCCATGACCAGGTGCGCCTGAATCTCTTCCCCCAATTCCCGGTCGCGGCGTCCGCGGGAGCCGAGCGGCCACATCCTCATGCCTGCCCCTCCCCTTCAACGCGATTCATGAGCCGGGCAATGGCGGCGCTCACTTGGTCCCACTGGCTGTGCTCCCTGGTGAGCTGCTTCTTGCCCGCCGCCGTGAGATCGTAATACCTGGCGCGCTGATTGTGCTCCGATGTTCCCCATTCGGATTTGATCCAACCTTGCCGTTCGAGCCGATGCAGCGCCGGGTACAACGACCCGGTTTCCGCCTGCAGAACGTCGCCCGATCCGGCGCGGATCGCCTGGCCAATGCCATAGCCGTGCCGCGGTCCCCAGCGCAGGGTCTGAAGAATCAGCATGTCCAGCGTGCCTTGCAGCAGCTCGATCCGGTTCCGGTAGCGTTCCCGCTTTGCCATGGCTGTAGATATTCTACATCCATGCCTGTAGAT
This sequence comes from Bryobacteraceae bacterium, assembly GCA_049590695.1. Lineage (GTDB taxonomy): Bacteria > Acidobacteriota > Terriglobia > Bryobacterales > Bryobacteraceae > Fen-178. The sequence goes on along the minus strand of JBAWDI010000907.1, from coordinate 1,543 downwards.
TGTCTACTGCCTCCAGCACGGGTTGGGACGCCCACATACACCTCGGCGATGTGTATACTGAATAGGAGCCGGGGGTCTAGTATGGAGATCCCGGCGAATTCAATTCTTCGGCGGCTCCCAATTCATAGGAAGGTCTGGCCTTTTGCCTAAGGTGATATGTCTAAACAAACGAAGAAAACGCTAGCGAATCTGGTGGGCATGAAGGCGCAGCATGCCCCCGCGGCGTGGGTGACTGCTTACGACCTCCCGTTCGCCACTGCCGCCGAGCGGGCCGGCGTCGATTTGATCTTGGTCGGCGATTCCGGAGCCATGGTCCAACTGGGATACCAGACCACCCATCCGGTGACCATGGACGAAATGGTCGTGCTCGCCAAATCCGCCCATCGCGGGGCCCCCAACACCTTTCTCATCGGCGATATGCCGCAGGGCTCCTACGAAGCTTGTGAGCGGGATGCCGTGCTGAACGCCCTGCGCTTTATCAAGGAAGCCGGATGTGACGCGGTGAAATGCGAGGGTGGGCGTCGCGTGGCCGGAAAGATCCGGGCCATGGTCGATGCCGGCATACTGGTGATGGGCCACTTGGGCTTGACCCCGCAGAGCACCGCATCTTTCGGCGGCTATCGCGTTCAGGGAAAGACTCGCGAGAGCTTCGACCGAACCATGGAGGACGCCTTCGAATTGCAGCAGGCCGGTGTCTTCGCGATCCTGCTGGAGGCCATGCCGGAGGAACCCGCGGCGCAAGTCGCGCGGCAGTTGCACGTGCCCATCTATGGAATTGGCGCCGGTGGAAAGGTCGACGGCCAACTGGTGATCATGCACGACCTGATGGGATTCTACGATTCTTTCCGCCCGTTGTTTGCAAAATGCTACATCCCCAGCGTCACGCGACAGTTTACCGAGTTCCTGGAAGGCGTGCCGGACTTAAAACAACTGGGACGAACCGAGCGCCGCGACGGCCTGCTGGTGTTGGTGGAGATGGCCATCCGGGAGTACGTCAAAGATGTCCGCGACCGGCACTTCCCCGGTGAGGCATACACGTACTCGATCAAGGAAGAGGAACTCGCCCATCTGCGCCTGTCGAGCCATTGGAAGTGCGACCAACCATTACCCGTCGACGGGACCCCGGCCAGCGTTCACGTCCCCACCAACGGCGCCGAGCAAGGCGTGACGAAGGAGTAGCGCCGGGCGGCGGCCGCGCGGGGCCAGATCGACAACCTGACCCGCGAAGAGATGATCAAGTGCACCGCCCCCAACCCCTTCGACCGGTTCCCCGACGGCTGGCCCAAGATCCCAGACGCGCTCCTGGAGCAATTCTCGGCAAAGCGACAGTCATGCCGGGCGACCTGGTCTTTGGCGGCCGGACGCGAGCGGCAGCCTGCACGATCCGGCGTTGAAAAAGGAATACGACGACAACACGAAGGAGCAGCTCTCCAAGCAGAAGTAGCCTTCAGAAGTGGGGCAGGCGCTTTCGCCCAATGCCACTTAAATAAGCCGCTGCGGTGTCCAGAATAAATCGTGGGGCGGTCCCCCTGGACCGCAGGCC
>JBAWDI010000906.1:0-2841 GCA_049590695.1 Bryobacteraceae bacterium | reverse complement strand
CTGCCAAACCGACCTCACCGCTCCCACCTCTGCCAGGATGCCAGTTTTTCATGAAATTTCGCGGGCCGAAGGCCCATCCCAACAGGCCACCGAGAACGATGGCCTGCCCCACGGAGCAGCACAGCCGCAACCCAGAGGCAGGCCGATTGAAAATCGGCCGCAGGATGCAATCCTGCCCCACAGGGGCCGGATGTTAGAATTGAGTCTCCCGCATGCCCCGTCGTGCCGCCAATCGCCCGGCGCCGATTGTGAAGAAGCCGCCGGCGGCCGCGCCGCGCTGGCTGCGGCCCCTCATCCTGGCGCTCTCCGCATTCGCGCTGATGGGCTGGTTCTCCACCGAGGTGTCCGATCCGGATACCTGGTGGCTGCTCAAGAGCGGCCAGTACATCGTGCAAAACTATAAGCTGCCGGTTCCCGATCCGTTCGCCTATACGACTTACATGGGCAAACCGGCTTTTCCGGGCGAAGAGCACATGCGCGATTTCGACTTGACTCACGAGCGGCTGTCGGAAGTGGTCTTCTACCTGGTGTACGCCGGCGGGGGGTTCGCGGGGCTGGTGGCGTTTCACCGGTCGAAGGGCTTCTATCGCGCGTTGGGCGCGGCGTTCCTGGCGGCCACCATCGCGGATAAGTTCCGCTCGGACGGGCCGTTCCTGATCGGTTTCCTGCTGCTGGCGCTGGTGATGGCCGCCCTGGAATACCGGCGGTGGCTGTGGTGGCTCCCTCCCCTGTTTGCGGTGTGGGCGAACCTGCATGGCGGATTCTTCCGGGCTGGGCGCCGCTGGGGGCGTATTGCGCCGAGGCCCTGTTTCTGCGATGGCGCGGCAGGGGCCCAGAGGGCACCCCGGCCGATGAGCGTCGTCTGTGGCTGGTGAGCGCGGTCTGCGTCCTGGAGGGATGGGTGCTGGTCAGCATTGCCGATCACTCCCCGATTCCGGACATTGACGGCAACCGCCTCGAAATCCGCGACGTCGCTTGAATGCCGATCTGCCGGCATGGCTCGATTCGCCGCGACTGTACGGAGACCTTATTCGGATGGAGATATCCGGTTCCTTTGGTATACTGGCCGCAGGGTGGCATCAGTGACATTACCCAGCATGTTCCTATCGGTCCTCTTCCTGGCGGCCGGCTCCGCGCTGGCGCAGAGCCAATCGGGGCCAACGGCCTTCGAAGTGGCGTCTGTGAAACCAGCGGAGCCGCCGGCGCCGGGCCGCAGATTCACTCCGTTGAGCGGTGGGCCAGGCACGAAATCGCCCACCCGGCTGGCAGGCACCACGTCGCTGAAGGCCTTGCTGATGCGGGCGTATGCGGTGAAGAGCTATCAGGTCAGCGGTCCGGCCTGGATGGATACGGAGCTGTATGAGATCGCCGCCAAGATTCCTCCCGGCGCCACCAAGGAACAGCTCGCGCTCATGGTGCAAGACCTGCTGATGGAGCGGTTCCACCTGGCCGTTCATCGCGAGACCAAAGAGCTCCCGATGTACGCGTTGCGGGTGGGGAAGAACGGGCCGAAGCTGAAGGAGTCCGATCCGGCGGCCGCCGCCGAGGACGAGCAGGCCGCGGCCGAAGGCGACCTGCCCAGACCGAAGGTGACAATGGGTAAGGATGGTTTTCCGGAGATTCCAGCCGACGCCAAGATGCCTGGTTCGTTCACGCTGTCATTGGCCAGCGCGGAATATACGAGAATCAAGTTGTTCGCCCGGCATCGGACGATGGATCAACTCGCGGACATGATTGGCGGATATGTGAACCGTCCTGTCAAGAACCTGACGGAGCTCGAAGGGCAGTACGATTTCACCCTCGCCTTTGAGTCCGAGCCGCTGGCCTTCGCGCGTGCCGCGAGACCGACCGGCGCTTCGCCCGACGGGGCTCCGCCCGCTCCGGCGGATGCGGGCCCCACCATCTTCGCCGCCGTCCAGGAGCAACTCGGGCTGAGGCTCGAGCAAACAAGAGGATCGGTGGAGATGCTGATCGTCGATCGGTTGGAGAAGGTCCCCACCGAGAATTGACGTCTCTGGTACGCCGCATATTCCCGCAGAAAACCCGCCAAGGCTTTCGGGTTATACTGTGGTTACAGAGGGATGGCATGAAGAAATATGGCAAGTTCGCGGCGTTGATCGCCGTCGTGGTCGGCACCCTGGCGTGGCTCGCCACTACCGGGATGAACCAAACCAAGACCTACTATAAGACCATCTCCGAGCTGGGCCAGATGGGAGACCAGGCGTACGGAAAACGGCTCCGCGTGGGGGGTGACGTGGAGAGCGGGTCTATCCAGCGCGCCGGGAGCCAGGTGCAGTTTGTGCTGGTTCAGGACAAGTTGAAACTGAAAGTGGCGTACACGGGCACCGATCCCCTGCCGGATACCTTCCGCGACGGCGCCCAGGCTCTCGCCGACGGCAAGCTCGACAGGGATGGCGTGTTCCGCGCCGCCAAGATTCAAGCCAAGTGCGCCTCCAAGTATGAAGCCAAGCCGGAGCAGTTGCCATCCGGCCAGACCGCTCCCAATATCAATCGGGGCAAGAGCAGCATCTAGAGGGGATATGGAAAACCTGGGTTCTCTGGCCATATTGCTGGCCTTCTGTGCGGCGCTGTACGCCACAGTGGCGTCCGTCATCGGCGGCGCGCGCCACAAGCCTTTCCTGGTGGTCAGCGGGCGGCGCGCGGTCTACTCCGTGTGGGTGCTCGTCACCCTCGCTTCGGGCATTCTGGTCTACTCGCTCATGACGGGCGATTTCCGGTTCGCTTACGTGGCGGAGCATTCCAACCGCAGCATGCCCATGCTGTACAAGTTCGCGGCGTGGTGGGGCGGGCAGGAAGGGTCGCTGCTGTTCTGGAGCTGGC
>JBAWDI010000905.1:0-4678 GCA_049590695.1 Bryobacteraceae bacterium | reverse complement strand
GCTTGAGATCGAGAAGGAGGGAAGCATCTAATGCCCACTCGTAGTTTTCGTGAATTGCTGGAAGCAATGCCGGCCGATCGGCAGCGGAGGATTGAGAAACGGTTCCAGAAAAGTCTGGCGGCTATGCCCCTCGATCAATTGCGAAAGGCGCAGGAGATGACGCAGTTACAACTCGCTGAAATCCTCGGCGTCAATCAGGGAGAGGTCTCGAAGATCGAGCACCGGTCCGACATCTGTGTCAGCACCCTGGCCGAATACATCGAAGCTATGGGCGGCCGGCTCGAGATCCGCGCGGTGTTCAAGGATCGAGAAGTGCGGATCACGCAGTTCGAGGAGTTGGCAAGCTAGCCGGCATCTCAGCCAGGACGTCTTGCGCTGAGCATGATCCCGCCCTGGGGACGGAAAGACCGGGGCCGCACGTGAGGCCGCGTCCCGACCGAATACCCCTCTGGCCCCTCGGAAGTTTACGATGGAGGCGAACGACACCGCGTCCAAGCTGGCGCCGCCCACCAGCACGCCGTCTGCGGCATATCGCGCAGAAAATGCGCGCCAAAGGCGCCACGCCGCTGGTGACCACCGAAAAGTACGTCATGAACCTCTGCGAACCGTCCGACGACCTGCTGGCGCCGCTGCCGCTCTACTGGCTCAAAGTTGGCATGACGATCGAGCGAGAGAGCGAGTTCATGAGCGAGATCGAGCGGCGGATCTAGGCGGCCCTGCTTTCCCACAGCGGCGTCATCCGGGGAGTTCGCCGCGACCGCGCGGTTCTACGGGTCGGGGACGATACGACCCGTGACCTTCGCTTAAGCTATATTTGTTCCGTAGGCGGTGCTTATGCGAGCGCTCGGGCGTGTCCAACAGAGAGCTGGCAGGCCTTTGTCCGGTCGAAAGCGTGTAAATAGCAAGATTTTTCGCTTCTCCATGTGGGTCGGAGTGGCTGGAGCTCTGCTGACGGTACTTGCTTACATTGCTGCGGCGTTTCCTTCGGTTCGTGAATGGCGGGAGACTAATCTGCACGCATTGTCCGAAATCACTTGTGCAGGTGCGACGTGCGACACGAGCGCGTTCTCGACCGACTGGCAGTGGGACGACCCCGATTACGTCATTGACACGCAAACCAGGTACTTTATCGATCTGGCAGCTCCGACAGGGGAAGTATACGGGCGGTTTGAGCCGCTAGACTACTCCGACACGAGCTTTTTGGAAAGGTTCCAGCAGCCTACGTCTTACAACACGCCAGACGGGGAAGTCTGGCGCATGTACTCGCGGTCAGTGCGGGTTGGCGGCGAGAGGAACCTGCAAGTAATGGTGGGATACTCAGTGAAGGCACCCTCCAAAGCGGTTGAGACGCCGGACTCGCTGATGGCAGATGTGGACGTCGCTCTTAGGCGCGAGGCGGATAAGATCGCTCGGGGCCTGTCAGCATCAAGGGTCCCGCTCCGATCACGGGGAGGTGGATTCGCTGGCGATGGATTCCAGGTGGTGGATTCAAACACCCAACAGGTTGTGGAACAGGGTCCGTGGCTTCCCGTGTTTCTGCCGGAAAATGTGCGGTTGCCGGCTGCGGGTCTTAAATTCTACGTTGCCGCTGGCAAACTCTACCTGGCCCAGACGAACACGGATGGGCGAGTGTCGGCCACCTCTTTCGTCGCAATTGCAGGCCTCTGGTGGATCGTGTGTTGCTCTGCACTGGGGTTCCTCTTGTCGGGCGCTATCACCAGTGCCCTGAGCCGGAGGTTCTTGCGGAACTACTTTGCTGTGATCGGAATGCAAGTCCCGAGCCTTGAGGAGGCCCGGCGCGATGGCGAAAGCCAGACCGTCGAGTTTAAGCGTGGCATGTCCGAAAACGAGGACAAAGCAGGTAGCGCGGAAGCTGAGTTGCTGAAGTCAGTTGCGGCGTTCGCTAACACGAACGACGGCGTGATTTTCCTGGGGGTCGACGACGCTGGGCACATAAAAGGACTAGGACTCGATTACGGCCAGAGAGATCGCCTGGAGCGAAAGATCCATGAGCTCACACGAACCCGCATCAGACCGATTCCTCCCGTCCAGATTACTTTCGAGGACTTGCGCGGTTTGGTAATCGCCAAGATTGCCGTGGCGCGGGGCGATGCCCCCCTGTACATGATGGGCGGCACCATCTATGTTCGCCGCGGCTCTTCTGATGTTCAAGCTCAGCCAGAAGACGCGGTACGTCTCGTGGCGCAGTATGCGTTTTGAACCGGCCCCTTTCGAATTGCCTGCCCGCTGCACGAGAATTGGTTCTCCGCTGGGGCCAGCCAACGGGAGGCTGCGACAGCGCTCGGCATCTGCGAGTTCAACCAAGCGGCTCTGATCGGTCAACGGACCACCCGGAAGTTCGAAGTTCTGGGTCAGATTGACGCGAAACGCCCACGCCGTAGACGTGCCCGGGCGGAACCGCTAAAAGTTCACGATGGAGGCGAACGACACCGCGTCCAGACTCGCGCCGCCCACCAGTACGCCGTCGATTTCCGGCTGCGCCATCAGCGACCTGGTGTTGTCGGGCTTGACGCTGCCACCGTAGAGAATGCGGATGGCATCGGCGGCCTCCTTGCCGAACTTGGCGCGCACCTGGGCGCGGATGGCGCGATGCGCAGCGGCCGCAATTTCCGGCGTGGCCGTCTTCCCGGTTCCAATGGCCCACACCGGCTCGTAGGCGATCGCAATCCGGGCGAATTGCCGCTCGGAAAGGCCGGCGATGCCCTGCTGGAACTGGTGGACGAGCACGGCTTCGGTGTGGCCGCTTTCGAATTCTTCGAGGCGCTCGCCCACGCAGACGATGGGGGTGAGTCCGAATTCCAGCGCGGCCTGGGTGCGCTTGAGGACGGTTTCGTCTGTTTCGCCGAAATACTGGCGCCGCTCGCTGTGCCCGACGATGGCGTGCGTGGCGCCGGAGGCCGCGATCATGGGGCCGGAGATCTCGCCGGTGAAGGCGCCCTCCTTGGCCCAGGCGATGTTCTGCGCGCCAATGCGGATGCGCGTTCCCTGGGCGGCTGCCACGGCCGCGGCGAGGTTCGTGAAGGGGGGACAGATCACCACGTCGCAGTGTTCCGCCTGTCCGGCCAGCGGCCGGAATTTCTCGAAGAATGCAGTGGTTTCCGCGGGCGTCTTGTACATCTTCCAATTGCCCGCCATGACTGGTTTTCTCAACTTATACGATCTCCTTCAAAAAGCTGGCGCCATGATCGATGCTCGCGCCGAAATTCGCGGCCACGGTCTGGCCGATATCCGATAACGATCCACGCAGTCCGAGGTTCACGGCGCGGACCTGGGGACCGAAGACCAGCAAGGGCACATACTCGCGCGTGTGGTCGGTGCCCGGCGTGGTGGGGTCGCAGCCGTGGTCGGCGGTGAAGATGGCGGCGTCTTCCGCGCGCAGGGCGGCGTGGAATCGCGGCAGCCAGGCATCCAACTGCTCGAGGGCGGCGCCGTAGCCCTCGATATCGTTGCGATGGCCGTACTGCTGGTCGAAATCCACCAGGTTGACGAAGATCAGGCCGCGATCGAGCGAGTTCATGGCCTCGATAATCTTGACCATGCCGTCGGCATTGTTCTTGGTCTTTACCGATTCCCGGATGCCGCGGCCCAGAAACACGTCGAATATCTTGCCGACGCCGTAGACCTCGACGCCGCGCTCTTCGAGACGGTCGAGCAGCATGCCCTTGGGCGGCGGCACGGCGTAATCGTGACGGTTGGCGGTGCGCGTGAAACTGCCCGGCACGCCGATGAACGGCCGCGCGATGACGCGCCCGACTTCATTGGGCCCGCGCAGAATCTCACGCGCGATTTCGCAGATTTTGTAAAGCTCCCAGAGCGGGATGACCTCTTCGTGCGCGGCCACCTGGAAGACGCTGTCGGCGGAGGTATACACGATGGGCGAGCCGGTGCGCATGTGCTCGGGCCCCAGTTCCTCGATGATTTCGGTGCCGGAGGCCGCCAGGTTGCCGAGAGACTTGCGGCCGATGCGCCGCTCGAATTCGGTCATGACTTCCGGCGGGAACCCGTGCGGGTAGAGCGGAAATGGCCGCGCCAGGTGGATGCCCGCCATTTCCCAGTGGCCGGTGGTGGTGTCCTTGCCCGGCGAGCGAAGCGTGCAGCGGCCGTAAGCGCCCGCGGGAGAATCGGCCGGCGGGATGCCCGCCAGCGGCTTGATATTGCCGAGCCCCAGCCAGGCGAGGTTGGGCACCTTGAGGCCGCGGATGCGAGCGATGTTGCCGAGGGTATCGGCGCCGGGAGGGTCGCCATATTCGGCGGCGTCCGGCATGGCGCCGATGCCGACACTGTCAAGCACGATCCAGATAACGCGGCGGAACACTACTTTCGAGGGTAACATGTGGGGCAGATTGGTAATCTGCGGCCGATTGGCAATCGGCCCCTCGGCTGTCCCCGAACGGCGGCGATTGCCAATCGCCTGCAGGATACCATCCTGCCCCACATGCGTCGTTGCAACGGAGGCGGCTCGCCGCCAGCGGGACAAGGGAGATTCATTTCCAGCCTGCTTTACGGCGTCTCATCGACAGACCCGGCGCTGTATGCGGGCACGGCCGCAATTCTGATTGCGGTGGGCGCTCTGGCGTCGTACCTGCCGACGCGGCGGGCATCGCGATGCGAATGGCGGCGATTTGGCCTATGCCGCCTCGGCGATTCCGGCTAAAAT
>JBAWDI010000904.1:0-4528 GCA_049590695.1 Bryobacteraceae bacterium | reverse complement strand
GGGGCGCGCGCGCTGGTGGTGAGTTCGGCGGTGGACGAGCAGAACGCCGAGGTGCAGGAGGCGCGGCGTCTGCAGATCCCGGTGATCCCGCGCGGGGAAATGCTGGCCGAGCTGATGCGGCTGAAGTACGGGATTGCGGTGGCGGGAAGCCACGGCAAGACCACCGTTACTTCGATGGCCGCCACCATCCTGAACCACGCGGGGCTGGACCCGACGGTGGTGGTGGGCGGGCGCGTGGGGACCATGGGGGGCTCGAACGCGCGCGTGGGGAAGAGCGATTTTCTGGTGGCGGAATCGGACGAAAGCGATGGCTCGTTTCTGAAGCTGGCGCCGATTATCGCGGTGGTCACCAATATCGATCGGGAGCACCTGGACCACTACGCGTCGCTGGAGGCCATCCAGGCGGCGTTTGTGGAGTTCGTGAACAAGGTTCCATTCTATGGCGCCGTAATCGTGTGCCTGGACGACGCCAACGTGCAGGGCATTCTGCCTATGATCAAGCGGCGGACGGTGACCTACGGCGCCACGGCCCAGGCCGATGTGGAGGCCAGCGAGATGGGCTGCGGGCCTTTCGCCAGCGAGTTCCGGCTGCGGTACCGCGCCGCGGATCTGGGCCGGTTCCACCTGCGCGTTCCAGGCAGGCACAACGTGTTGAACGCCATGGCGGCGGTGGCGGTGGCGATGGAACTGGAAGTTCCGGCGGAGGCGATCCGCGAGGCGCTGGCGGCGTTCAGCGGGGTCGACCGGCGGTTCCAGGTGCGAGGCAGGGAGCGCGGCGTCACGGTGATCGACGACTACGGCCACCATCCCACCGAGATCCGGGCCACGCTGGAGAGCGCCCGGCTGTGCGGCTTCCGGCGCATCCACGTGTTGTTTCAACCACACCGGTTCACGCGGACGTTTCACCTGATGGAAGAGTTCGCGGGCGCGTTCCACCAGGCCGATAGCGTGTTCGTGATGGATATTTACGCGGCCTCGGAGAAACCGATCGCGGGGATCACGGCGGAAGCGCTGGTGGAGCGCATCCGGCAGTTCGGGCATCGCGGAGCGGAGTATGTGGGCACCATGGACCGCGGCGTGGAAGCGCTGCTGAAGGTGGCGGGGGAAGGCGACGCGGTCCTGACGCTAGGGGCCGGCAGCGTGTGGCAGGCTGGCGAGCAGGTGCTGGCGCGGCTGCGAGCGGGGGCAGGGGACTGATATGGCGAGGGAGGCGAAGAAGACGGCCCGTGGGTTTAACTGGCGGCTGTGGGTGGTGGTTGTGGCGCTTGGCCTGGCCAGCGCCTCCATCGCGGTGGCGGGGTTCAAAGTGCGGCAGTATGTTCTGACGGACCCGCAGTTCGTGTTCTCGAGCAACCAACCGGGTGCGCTCACGATCCAAGGGCTGGATTACACGCCGGAAACCGAGGTGCTGCGGGTCTTCATCTGGGACTTCGACCACAGCGTTTTTTCCATTCCACTGGCGGAGCGCCGCCGGCGGCTGCTGGCCATCGACTGGGTGGAAGAGGCCTCGGTGTCGCGCATCTGGCCGGACCGGCTGTTGGTGCGGATTCGGGAGCGGAAGCCGGTGGCGTTCGTGATTTTCCGCTCGGGTGTGCTGCTGATCGACGCTCACGGCGTTCTGCTGGAGCAGCCGCCGCGGGCGCACTTTGCGTTCCCGGTGCTCAGCGGCGTCCGGCAAGACGAGACGGAAGAACAGCGCCGCGAGCAGGTGCGCGCCCTGTTGCGGCTCCAGCAAGACATGGGATATATGGCGAAGGACGTTTCCGAGGTGAATACCGCCGATCCGGAAAACATCCGCATCGTGGCGCAGGTGGAGAACCGCGCGGTGGAGCTGATGATGGGCAACGGCAATTTCGCCGAGCGCTATCAGAATTTTCTGGCGCACTATGCGGAGATCGGGAAGCGGTCGCCGAACGTGAAGACGTTCGACTTGAGGCTGGACGGGCAAGTGACGGCCCGGGATTAACGGTTGAATGGTGGAGAAACCGATCTACGCAGCGGGATTGGACGCGGGCAGCCGCAAGACACGGCTGGTGGTTTGCGCCCTGGAGAAGGGCCGCCTGCGCCTTCTGGGATGCGCCGCCGTGGGGTCCGAAGGCTGGCTGAAGGGGAGGATCGCCGACCAGAGAGCGCTGGCGGATACCATCCGGACGGTGTTGCACGAGGCCGAAGCCGACGCCGGAGTTTCCGTGGATTCGGTGGTGGTGGGAATGGGCGGCCAGACGGCGGAAAGCGCCAACGGCCGCGGCCTGGTGGAACTCGGACACCAGCGGGAGATCGAGCAGCGCGACGTGAACCGCGTGGTGGACCGCGCCTCCCGCGTGCAATTGAAGCCGGACCGCATGGTTCTGCAACTGTTCCCGAAGGATTTTGTGGTGGATGGCCAGCCGGGCCACGGCGACCCGCGAAAGGTGCTGGCCTCGCAGTTGGAAATCAACGTCCACCTGGTGACGGCTTCGGTGCAGGAGCATAACTCGCTGGTGGGCGCGGTGAACCAGGCGCACCTGGTGGTGGAGGAAACGGTTTTCGAGGCGCTGGCGGCGTCCTATGCGGCGGTGCTGCCGGAGGACCGGCGGGAGGGCATCGCGCTGGTGGACATAGGAGCGGAATCGACGGAGCTGGTGGTGTATTACGGCGACGCCATGCACCTGGCCTCGACGGTGCGGGTTTGCGGCGACCATTTTACGCGCGACCTGGCAAAAGGGTTGCGGCTGAGTTTCGAAGAAGCCGAGCGGGTGAAGATGGAGTACGGCTGCTGCGCGCTGTCGGGTGGCTGCCTGGGGAACGTGCTGGTGGAGCTTCCGGCGCCCGAAGACCGGGAGCCTCGCGAAGAGCAGTGGAAGTTGGTCAGCCGGATTCTGGAGGCGCGCGCGGTGGAGCTGTTCCGATTCGTGCGCGCGGAGTTGGCCCGCGTGGGGATGGAGAGAGCCTTGGATGGCGGCGTGTTTCTGGCGGGCGGGGCGGCCAGACTGCCGGACCTCTGCGACGTGGCGGCGCGCGTGCTGGACTGCCAGACGCGGTACGGCCTGGCGATCGGGATTCTGGATTGGCCCAGGGAAATGGACGATCCGGAGTGGACCACGGCGGCGGGGCTGGCCATGTATTCGGCCAAGTTGAAGGCCCAAGCGGAACATCAGCGGGAAGCGGCCGGATGGCTGGGGAAGATTCTGAAATGAAGGTGTAGGGAGGTGCCCATGGACGATCTGAAATATGAAATGCAAGAAGAGGCTCGCACCGGCACGCGAATCAAGGTGATCGGGGTGGGTGGCGGCGGGTGTAACGCGGTGGCCCGGATGGTGGAGGAGGGACTCGAAGGCGTCGAGTTCTATGCCATGAACACCGACCTTCAGGCGCTGAACGCGTGCAAGGTGCCCAACAAACTGCAACTGGGCGCGAAGATCACGCGCGGGCTGGGGGCCGGGTCGAACCCTGAAATCGGGCGGCAGGCGGCGCTGGAAAGCACCGATGGCATCGTGGAAGCGCTGCAAGGCGCCGACATGACCTTCGTCACGGCGGGGCTGGGCGGCGGCACGGGGACCGGGGCGGCTCCGGTGATCGCGTCGCTGGCCAAAGAGCTGGACGCGCTGGCGGTGGCGGTGGTCACCAAGCCGTTCAGCTTCGAAGGGTCGCGGCGCAGGAAGCTGGCGGAAGAGGGGCTGGGCAGGCTGGCATCCATCGTAGACACGGTGATTGCGATTCCCAACGATCGGCTGCTGGCGCTGGTGCCGCGCGGGACCAGCTTCTTCGACGCGTTCAAGACGGCAGACGACCTGCTGCGCCAAGCCGTGCAGGGCATCAGCGACATCATCGTGACGCCGGGGCTGATCAACCGCGATTTCTCCGACATCAAGGCCACCATGATCGGCATGGGTTACGCGATGATGGGGACGGCCGTGGGACGCGGCGAAAAGGCGGCGGTGGAAGCGGCGCGGCAGGCCATCAGTTGCCCGCTGCTGGAAGACACGCGGATCGCCGGCTCGCGCGGCATCCTGATCAACATTACGGGATCGAGCCGGCTGGGCCTGCACGAGGTGAACGAAGCGTGCTCCATCATCCGGGAGGCGGCCGATTGCGACGACGTGCAGATCAATTTCGGCGTGATTCTGAACGAATCGATGGCGGACGCCGTGAAGATCACGGTGATCGCCACGGGGTTCCAGCCGGAGCACGCGCCCGTTGCGGACCGGCGGAGCGCGCCAGAGATCCGGTTTCAGGCGCGTCTGCCGCAGGCGGCGCCGGCGAGCGCCCCGGAACCCGTTCCGGTGGTGGAGCCGGAGCCTGAGCCTGAGCCGATGGTGGACGCCGAGCAGATGGTGGATTCCGACGATATTGAAACGCCGGCGTATTTGCGGCAGGGAAGGTTGTTGAATTGAGAGGTTGGCAGGCGGAAGCGCCCAATGCCACTTAAATAAGCCGCTGCGGGGTCCAGAATAAGCCGTGGGGCGGTCCGTCCCACGAATTCGGCAGCATTACAGTTCGTAGTGGTCTGCGGCGCACCGTGGAGCAGGCGTTTCGCCTGCCATGCCGG
>JBAWDI010000903.1:0-2725 GCA_049590695.1 Bryobacteraceae bacterium | reverse complement strand
ACATCCACGCGCGGGCGCCCCAGTTCCTTCTCCGGAATCAGGCGCAGCCCATCCACCACGCCTCGCGCGTTCCATTTCGGTTCCACCCCCATCAAATAGAGGGCTTCGGACTCCATGGCGCCCTGGTGCCGGATGGTCTCGCCATACCAGAGCACCATGCTCACCTTCTCCGGTATTTTGCCCTGCTCTTTCGAGAACCGGTCCAGCATGGCGGCTGCCATTTTCTTGCCCAGTTCCCAGGCTTCGCGCGTAGGCAGCAGATTGGGATCGAAGTTGTGGAGGTTACGCCCCGTGGGCAGGCCGGCCGGCGTGCGCAGCGGATCGCCCGACATCCCACTGGGCTCGAACCGGCCTCCCAGAATCGTAATCAGGCTCGCCAGTTCCCGTTCCGGCGATTCCCGCAGGTTCCGCAGCCACGTCTCGCCCGATGCCAGCAAGGTTTCCAGCCGGTCCTTCACGGCCGGCGGTATTCCCCCCGGCAATGCGGGCTTCCGCCCTTCGGAGATGGCACTCACCCATGCTTCGATCTCGACCCGCCACTGCCGCTTCTCCGCATCCGTCAAGCTCAGCTTGATTAACTCGCCGAGCGCTTCCTTCTGAAGGGCCGGTTCCGGCAGGCTGCCCACCGTGTGCATGCCAGCCGGAATGGGTCCGGCTTCGGTCGCATCCAGAAACGCCTCGATCTTTTCCTGCACCTCAGTCCACTCCGTCTTCTCAAGATTGAGGCCCAGTTGCGTATCCAATTTCAGCCGCCGAATCTCGGCCGTGGCACTCTGCCGGTATTGGTCCTCGAGCGCGGGCGACACGTCTTCGGTCTTTTGCAGGTTCTCGAAGATCTGCCGCAGCGCCGCGAACTGGTCCTGAGCGCCGGCAGCCACCACCATCGGCGTCAGGTGGCTGATCATCACCGCCGCGCTGCGCCGCCGCGCCGTGGTCGATTCGCCCCCGCCGTCCATGATGTAGTAGTACGCGTTCGGCAGATCGCCCAGGATCGCCTCCGAGCTGTCCCATCCGGCCTGCCCCACGTTCTTACCCGGCAGAAATTCCAGAGTGCCGTGCCGTCCGAAGTGCACCACCGCGTCCGCCTTGAATTCATTGCGATACCACAGGTACGCCGCGATGTAGGAGTGCGGCGGCGGCGTGTCCGTGTTGTGGGCCATCTCCATGCTGCGCTCGAAGCTGGTGCGCAGCGGCTGCGGTCCCAGGAACATATTGCCCATGCGCACACCCGGCACGACGAAGAATTTCTCGCCATCGCGCGAAGTGATGGTCATCAACTGCGCCTTCTCGGGCGGTCCCCAGCCCGCGTTTACGAAATCCCGAAACTGCTTGGGCAGCGCCGCAAACCACTCGCGGTATTTCTTCATCGGAACCAGCGCCACGTGGCCCTTCTCCACCAGCGCCTCCAACTCGCCGGGAGCCCATACCTCGATGTTGCGGCCACTGATCTCCAGTAGCGCCTCCAGCTCTTTTTCGGTGGGCAGCCGGTCGCCGGTCTGGTATCCGCTTTCGCGCAGCCGCGCCAGCACCGCCAGCAGGGTCGGGAAGACGTTCAGGTAGCTGGCGCCGATGTTTCCTTTGCCCGGCGGGTTGTTGAAGTAGATCAAGCCGATGCGCTTCTCCGCGTTCGGCTTCTCCTGCAACGCCAGCCAGCGCGCGCCGCGGCTGACCGCCATATCGATTCGTTCCCGTATCGGCTTGGTCACCGGACCGGCCACGCCCGCGGCCTTCTCCGTCGTGCCCACTACGATCGGCTCGGTCGCGCCAGCAATCTCCGGCAGCGCCACCTGCGTGGACAATCGCTCGGGCGCGATCCCGAAGGCGGACTTGCTCCACACTTCGTACGAATCCCGCGATGTCATCAGGTCGATGGCGTGCAGTCCGTAGCGTTCCAGCGTCTCGCTGTCGGAAGCCTGCGCGAATCCCAGATTGAAGCAGTACAGCAGGCGCAGCGGAGAGCTTCCCGGCTCGCCCAGGAGCGGCACAAGTTCGGGAACCGGCCAGCCGAAAACCGGCACCGCGCCAATTCCACGCCTTTCCAGCGCGGCGATCAGCGCGTCGATATGTTCCAGGTCGCGAACCTTGTAATTCGTCTGATAGAAGAGGATTCCGGCCAGCGGCGCGCTCTCCGGCACGAACCTCTGCGCACGGTACCACGCGAGGTAATCGTTCAGCGATTCGAACGGCTTGTCCGCCCGTGGATGGTAGATGCCCTTGACGACCTGCCGCTGTGCCGCCGCCACCGCAACCGCCCTTTCGCCACCGCCGAGTTTGTAGCAGTAACTCAGAAACGCGCTCAGGTTATCGGCTCCGCCGTTGTACCAATACTCGTAAGCGGAAGCACTGGCTTTGACGTCCGGCTTCACCCCCCAGCGGTGCTCGGCGATGTCCGGCGGCTGCGCCAGGATCACGGCCCCCGCGGCGGCGGCCTTCTGCGCGGCAGGAGCGAACCGCGCGTACATCGCCGCGTTCATCAGGTAAGCGTAGAAGACGCGCGCCGCGGCCACCTTCTCCGGCGGCGTATCGCCGTCCATCACCAGCAACTCGATCAGCCCCTTGCCGTTGACGTGCTCGAACTCGCCGAGCGCGTCCGGCAGTTGCTGCGGATTGCTGGTGTAGACGGCGATGCGGACGGGATCGGCGGCGCGTCCCGTTCCGAGCGCGATCAGCGTCAACAGCGCGTATTGTGTCCAGCGTTTCACTCGGCTTACGGCTTGTGCGGGTG
>JBAWDI010000902.1:0-2164 GCA_049590695.1 Bryobacteraceae bacterium | reverse complement strand
ACGCTGCTGGATGGCCGCCTGAAGGTCGTTGATGTTCACCGGCTTGTCGTTCAGGTAGGTGGTGCCGTCCTTGGTGATGGTCACTACCGGAAGGTCCTGCGCGCTATCCTTCACCGCCTGCACCTTGGGAACGTCCACCTCGATGCCGAACTCCATCACGTGGGCGGTGAGCATGAAGATGATCAGCAGCACCAGCACCACGTCGACGAAGGGCGTGACGTTGATCTCCGAGAGGCTGGCACCGCCGGCGCGCCGCCGGGAGCCGTATCCCCCACCGCCATTGACGGACAATGCCATGGCGCTACTCTCCGAAACTGCGCTCGGCCATGTTCAGGAACTCGAGCGAAAAATCGTCCATGCGCGCGCCGATCTCCCGGATCCTGTGGCCGAAAATATTATAGAAGATGGCGGCGGGGATAGCGGCCGCGAGTCCCGCCGCCGTGGCAATCAGCGCTTCCGAGATGCCCGGCCCCACCGCGCGCAGGCTGGTCGAACCCATCTGTGACAGTTCGTAGAACGAGCGAATAATGCCCAGCACCGTGCCGAACAACCCGATGAACGGCGTCACCGAAGCGGTAGTGGCCAGCCAACTCATGTTGCGCTCGAGCTTGGCGATCTCTTCGCTCATGCCCAGTTGCAGGGCACGTTCTAGCGCCGTCCGGTTCGTGACCTTGCCGCGCGCCTTGACCTGCCGCTCGATCTCCTCATAACCGAAATCGAAAACGGCGACCAGCGGCGACGGCCGGAACTGCTCGCTGGCAATCATGACCGCCTCCATACCGCTGGCCTTGCGGAATGCGCGCAGAAAACGCGAGTTGGCCTGGCGCGCGCCGCGGAAGGCCTGCCACTTGGAGAAAATCACGGTCCAGGAATAGATCGAAAAGCCGAAGAGGATGAGCAACACAGCGTTCCCCGCGGGACCGTTGTGCTGGACCATTTCCCAAACATTCATTTGGAGGAGAAGGGCAGCGGGAGTCTCGAAAGTCAATTCATCTCCTAATCTCAAATCTATCACATAGACGTGTTGGGACAGGGGAAAGTCGGGGCGTGGCATCAGTGGCGCCCCAGGCTAGCGATTACTTCAGGATTCGGGATTCAGAATGGAGAGGCCGGACGCAGCCGGGAAGTCGGAGGCGTTGAAGGTGAGCAAAGTCGAGACCCGGTTGGCTTTCATGGTTGCCAGCAGATGAGCATCGTGAATGCGTTTGCCCTTGAGGTTGAAGGCGACGACCAGGTCGAGCCAGATATCGAGGACTTCCGGCGGGTCGTGGAGAATGTCGAACTCCCGCCGGAAACCGGCGATGGCGCGCCGCGCTTCCGAAACCGGCCAGCCCAGACCGTTGGCTGACGCCGGACGTGTCGCAACACACCAGAACTCGTAAAGGACTTGAGCGGAAATCGCAGGCCTGTCGCCGCGCTCGATAATCTTCTCAACGGCGGCTTGGCAGACCGCGCTCCGCGGAGACGATGGGCTGGCCAGGTACACCAGTACATTTGCGTCCAGCAGGACCATGG
The DNA here is from genome assembly GCA_049590695.1 of Bryobacteraceae bacterium. GTDB lineage: Bacteria > Acidobacteriota > Terriglobia > Bryobacterales > Bryobacteraceae > Fen-178. Next base: position 649 of record JBAWDI010000902.1, on the reverse strand, counting down.
TCATCAGTCGTACATCGAGTCGCGCCGAGTCGCTTCCAACGGAATGGGTGGGCTCGACGGAAGGCTGGCGATCCACTCGCGCAGCCGTGCGATCTTCACGGCGGCGGCCTCTCGATCACTGGCCGCGGATACGCCGGCCGGCTCGCGGCGGAGGAGGACATCGTCGCCCCATGACTCGACCGTGAAGCGGGTCCGAGGCGGCGCTAAACCCGGGGGTACCACCAATGCGCCCGTATCATCGGCCTGGATTGTCTGGCCCATATATTCTCCATTCTACCGCCGGGAGGAGCGCCGTGGCTTGCGTGGTGTCCTAATCTTGCGTTGCTGAAAAAAACCTCATTCAGGCAGCGCTCGCACGTGAGTTCTCTAAGCGCCGTGCTCGTCACCGTGTACGGACCGCCCTTCCCACACAGGCAGCCTCCGCCTCTTCTTTGAAGATGCACCTTTCGTTTCGCTTCGGGAGTCTGATAGGTAAAATAGACGGCCTGGGAAGGCGGCGGCAACAATGCCAGCCGACATGCCTTGCACTCCGTCCCGCCAAGAGTTCCTGTAGTTCTAGCTTTGATGCGCTCATCTGGACTGTACGTCTTTCCGCAGAGGGTCTTCTTTAGCGGCGCGGATGCCCCGCTGGACATGTCCGACATTGCCA
>JBAWDI010000901.1:0-6239 GCA_049590695.1 Bryobacteraceae bacterium | reverse complement strand
ACGCTGGAAACCAAACGTCAACTGCGAGAGCATCTAGCCACAGCCATGACGGCGTCTATAGGTTCGTCGCGTTGGCCCTGGCGTGACACCTTTAGCCCCGGACAATGGCACCTCTACTTGGTAAACCGGAATGTCAGGCGCTTCATTACAGCGTTCGTGCACACGATGACATCAGGCAATCTCATCGATCTTTGGGTGTTTCCTGAAGGAGAGGAGAACGATGGTGGTCCTTCTCCCTACCAGTACCTGCGACTGCTCATTCGTGCGCAGTACCGCGACTTTCCGGGTAACGACAAGATTGACGGGTCAGGCCACGACCCTGACTCGCCCCTCTTCTTCAATCTATTTGGACTGTTCCCCGGATTTGGTGCGGACGGTGCAGGGGAAGGCTTGCCGCAATACCTGAGCCGATATCTCTCTATGGTGCGCGTCCTGCAATACCTGCGAATTCAGGGCACGGCTATTCAGTTCTCGGACCTAAAACTGGCGCTCGCTCCATTCTTCGATCCGGGCGCGACTGCCACGGCGGTCCGCTGGCTACTCTGGGCGCAACTGATAGACGAGATTAAGTATGGATTCATTTACTCGCCTGATTTGGAGGACTTCACTAAGATTGAGATCCGCGAGGATGCAAGGCTCATTTCGGAAGAAACTGCTCGTTTGTATTTAGATATGCTGTTGAGCGAGTATGAGTACTTATCTGCAATGGCCACTGTGTCATACCAGCTGGAGAACTGTCACCACGAATACGACAGCAAGAGCGACGCTGGAGTTCTTGCCGCACGCCGAACATTGGCGTTTCTTGATAGCTTAAAGGACATTATTGTTTATAATTTGGACAGTTATCGGGCTGCAGGGGCACTCAGGCGGTTTAGGCAGACCTTTATTCATCCGCGGCTCCCATTCAGGCCGTGGGCTTGTGCTACGCAAGGCGCTATCCGGGGTCTTCGTGCCATCCACAAAGAAAAGCGACATTCGACCGCATTTGCCGAGATCATCGATGCGCTCGAGACGCTGTTGAGGGACGGCGAAGCAGTAATTCGAGATCGTTTGAGAGACTAGTATCCATCCTCCGAGGGGCCCAGGCCATGTCGATCATCAGAGCGCTCGCGGCAGTGCTTTTCGTTGTAGCTGCGGCATGCGCCGTGTGCTATGCCTCCCCCGCGGCGGGGACCGGGAATCTTGTGGTGTTCACGCAATCGTCCACTGGATGGGTTGGCCAACGGACGATACTGCTCGTCGCCTTTCCACCAGTTTTGTTTGGCAAGCGGTGCGCGTGGCAGGTCTATTTCCAATCAACGGTGCCGGTGAAGTCTGGGGTACTTGGCGACAAGGTTGAGGTCGTGACTGTTTCTCTGTTGATGAAGGAGGCGGGAACTCATCACGCGCTGGTTGTTGTGAGCGATGAGGAGGGACCGATTGATTACGCAGTGTCGGGTCCGATCGTCGTTCGGCGACTTTGGTCGCGGGAATCGGTTGGCCAGTGGGCGGGCCCGATTCTGGGGGCGAGCCTTGCTTTGCTCGTCGCACTCTTGCAGGCCGCGGTGGTATCCATGAGAAAGATCCGGGAGTTTCAGTTCGTTGTGGGAAGCTATGTTGAGAGCATTAAGAGAGAGGGGCTGGTGTCGCCGGTGCCCATATGGCTGGAATTCCCGGAACAGTCGGTGTGGTTCTCGTGGGTGAGTCACTCTCGGTTTCGCGCGGGCGTTTGGGAACTAAGAGACGCGGTGCTGTGCTGGAGAAGGGGACACCTGGCAGCAGCTGTCGCTTTAGCAAGAATCGACCGTGCGTGCCAGGCCATTCAGGCCCCGTGGTACCGGGTGATCTTCCGGAGGCGGTAGGCCGGTGTGCAGGGAGGTCGTTTCGCGGTGTTCGTATCGGCTCGAAGGGCAGGCGCTTCGTGGTTGGGCGGCTGCCTCAGGAGAGTACGTCGTGGTTGATCGAAATGCGTTCCAAGCAGTAGCGAACTGGCTAGTTTCGTTCTTGCCGGCCGATCTGTGGAAGGGGGCCGTGCTGGGTGCCGTCGTGTCTGGCGTGTTTGTAGCGACTGCGTCGCAGGCAAAACGACTGCTGCGTCGGTCACCGATCAAGGCACTTCTCGGTGGGTTGGCGACAGACGAAGGGCGACCTGCCTTCTACGTTCGCAGCATGTTCACTCAGGACAACAAGTTCATGTCCAAAGAGCCCCAAATCCTGCCCAACGGGCCGACCCAAATCCAGATCAGCGCTTGGCAGAACATCCCGGAGGTCGTCGCTCTTGCCGATGTGGCGGCAGCCAGCGATATGGCCGGGCTACTTGCCGATGCGGGCGTACGTGCAGCCATCGAGTTCCGCAGTTTGGAGAAAGACTGGGATCGATGGACTGAGCCGCTAGTCTCAATCGGAGGTCACTTCAAGACGTATCGCCTGCTTGAAGTATTGGAGCCGAAAGTCGTTGAGTATGTTCCGGTCCGGTTTCGGGTCCTGAAGACCGGCCAGGAGCTTGTTGCTCGCGACGGCAACGACTACGGTTTGATCGTCAGGGCACCCCATCCAGTTACTGGCGCAACGTGTCTTGTCGTCATGGGCCTTGGAGCACTAGGCACCGAGGCCGCAGCACGCTTCCTACGAACCAATGCACTGGTCCTGGGCAGGGCCCTCGGGCGAGCACCGCTGACCATCGTCGTGCGTGCGGCCCTCGGCCATGGAAGGGAGGCGGCTGTGCCAGTTTGCATTGCGCCGAGCCCATCATGGGCTCGACGGTGTATGTGTCCGTTGGCTTGCAAGCGGCTCTCTAGATTGCTGCGCCCGGTAACTGCCTAACCCCGCATTGGGACCTACTCCCTACAGCCGACGCGGCGTGGCTTCCAGGCGCGGTTCACCGAGACGTTTGGCCAAACCACGCCGCTGGCCCAGGGGCGCTAAGATAGGTGTCGCAGGTATGAATCCTTCGCAGCGTCCCAACACGAGCGGCGCAGCCACCCTGTTCGCGTCGGTCGAGTCCGCCCGCCGCGAGGCGACGCACCGGTTGGACCCCCGCCGCCGCGTCCTCATGGGTCAGTTCCTGACACCTGCCTCCGTGGCGACGTTCATGGCCGGGATGATCGAGTGCCGTAAACCAGTCGTTCGCGTGCTGGACCCAGGCGCCGGCGTGGGGTCGCTTTCCGCTGCCTTCGTTGCCGCGATGTGCCGCGGGCCATGGCGCCCGGATGCCATCGCCCTGACTGCTTACGAGATTGATCCGATGCTCATCGGCTATCTCCAGGCCACCCTCGATTTGTGCCGGACGGTGAGCGAGGACGCAGGAATCCGATTCGAGGGGAGGATCGTCCGGGAGGACCTCCTGGAAGCCGGCGCCAGCGCTTTGGCCGGCGATCTTTTTTCCTCCGGGGAGGAGGAACGGTTCGACTGCGCTATCCTCAACCCGCCCTATCGAAAGATCCGGACGGAATCCCGCGAGCGGAAGCTGCTCAGTGCGATTGGAATTGAGACCAGCAACCTGTACACGGGCTTCCTGGCGGTGACGGCAAGGCTCCTCGTTTCCGGTGGTGAGATGGTCGCGATCACTCCAAGGAGCTTCTGCAACGGGCCGTATTTCGAGCCATTCCGCCGGTTCTTTCTGCGGCAGATGCGTTTTCGCCGGGTCCACGTGTTTGACCGGCGAGACAACGCCTTTGCCGAAGACGAGGTTTTGCAGGAGAACGTCGTGTTCCGTGCGGAAAAGACCACGGATCGTACGGACACCAACGTCGTCGTTTCGTCGAGCCTCGACCCCGGCGGATCGAGCCTACGGATTCGAACGATCCAGCATGACGATCTGGTGCATTTGGGCGATCCCCACGTTTTCATCCACATCGTTCCCGATGGCAACGGAGATCCGCTCCGTCATCAAATAGCGGGCTTGGAGGCAAGCCTGGCGGATCTTGGCCTGACTGTCTCCACCGGGCGAGTAGTGGACTTTCGGGCGAAGGATTTGCTGCGCGCTTACCCAGGGCGTAACACGGTCCCTCTGATCTATCCCTGCCACCTTGCGGGCGGCTTCGTGGAGTGGCCGAGCGCGCGCACGCAGAAGCCGAACGCCCTCGATCTTGGCGCCCGAAGCGACGATCTGCTGGTTCCGGCGGGGCACTACGTGCTTGTAAAGAGGTTTTCAGCCAAGGAGGAGCCGCGCCGGGTGGTGGCCGCGGTCTACGATCCTGCCCGCGTCCCAGGCGACCGGGTTGCATTCGAGAACCACTTGAACTACTACCACCTTCAGGGATCTGGGCTGCCGGCGACTGTGGCGAGAGGGCTGGCCGCCTTCCTGAACTCGACGTTTGTCGATTCCTACTTCCGCCAGTTCAGCGGACACACTCAGGTCAACGCCGCCGACCTCCGGTCCCTGCGGTACCCAGCCTGGAACCAACTCATTGCGCTCGGCCAGCGGATCGAGAAGAGCTTTCCCGCGCAGGCGGAGTTGGATCGCCTCGTGGATGAGGTAGTACCTCATGGCTAAGCGAACGCAAGGCGCGCGGCGCTTGGCGGAAGCGCTCGCCATCCTGAAGGCGTTGAGCGTGCCGCGGGAGCAGCAAAACGAGCGTTCCGCGTTGGCCCTTCTGGCCTTGCTCGGGATGACGCCGGGCAAACGGTGGAGCGAAGCGGAAGCTCCCCTGCTGGGGATCACTGAAATGATGAACGTCTTCCGGGACCAGTTCGGCAAGAAATATGCGCCGAATACTCGAGAGACCGTGCGCCGATTCACCGTGCACCAGTTCGTCCAGATGGGGCTGGTCGTGGCCAACCCCGACGACCCCAGCCGGCCCGTGAACAGTCCGGACAACCGCTACCAGGCGGCCCCGGCGCTGCTGAAGCTCGCCCGCACATACGGTTCGCCCCGGTGGATCGACAGCTTGGCGGGTTTCCTGAAGAACGCTGAGGGCCTTGGCCGGCTTCGGCCTCGGGAACGTGAGATGGTGCTGATTCCCGTTAGGCTCCCCAACGGCACGGAACTGAGGATTACGGCGGGCGGCCAGAACGTGCTGGTGAAGAAGATAGTCGAGGACTTCTGCCCGCGCTTTACTCCGGGCGGGGTCGTGGTCTACGTGGGCGACACCGGTGACAAGCAGCGTCACATCGAGCCCGGCTACTTTGAGCAGCTCGGCGTGAAGATGGACGAGCACGGCAAGATCCCCGATGTTGTGGTTCACCTCCCGGAGAAGAATTGGCTCATCCTGATCGAAGCAGTCACCAGCCACGGCCCCATCGGTCTGAAGAGGCACAACGAACTGAAGGACCTCTTCAAGGCGGCGCGGGCCGGTCTGGTGTTCGTAACGTCGTTTCTCACGCGACGGGCCATGACCAAATACCTCGCGGACATCGCATGGGAAACCGAGGTTTGGATTGCCGAGGCGCCCAGCCATATCATTCACTTCAACGGCGAGCGATTCCTCGGGCCGTATGAATAGACTCAGCCGCGACCCACATTTTGATCTTGTTCCGGGCCTGAAGCGGGTAGGCTGGTAGGGCGGCAATAAATGCGTCTGTCCCCTTTTTTGATATTCGATACTGAAACGGCGGGCTTGCCGAAGTTCCGCAATCGGCCGGCTTCCGATGTGGACAACTGGCCCAGGCTGGTTCAGATTGCCTGGGAAACCTATGACCAACACGGCAAGCAGACGAGAGCGCAGTCGCAGATCATTAAACCGGAGGGCTTCGTGATTCCGGGAGATGCGATTCGAATTCACGGAATCGGCAACGAGAAAGCCAAGAGTGTGGGAAGGGATCTCCGCGGAGTGCTCGAAGAGTTTCGCACGCGGATTCAAGAGGCCAGCGTCATCGTCTCGCACAACATGGAATTCGACGAGAACGTGGTTCTGGCGGAGTATCATCGCCTCGGCATTGAGAACGATTTTCGTCGCAAGACTCGTATCTGCACCATGCGGCAGACAGCGGAGTTTTGCGGAATCCCGGGCCGGAATGGTTACAAGTGGCCCACTCTGATCGAGCTTCATGCCAAGCTGTTTGGAGAGAATTGCGCCGAAATGCACGACGCCGGCGCGGACGTCGCCATCTGTTCCAAATGCTTCTTTGCGCTGAAGAGAAGAGGTATCGTCGGGTAAAGGGGACAGATGCATTTTGCGGGTCCGGCAATAAATGCGTCTGTCCCCTTTTCGCTTTTCCCTTTCCTACCCGAAGTCGATGCGCGCAATCACCAGTTGCGGCATCATCTGGTTCCAGCTTTCCGGGAGGTTGTCGAATGGCAGGCGGAACGTTTTGGTCTC
>JBAWDI010000900.1:0-1994 GCA_049590695.1 Bryobacteraceae bacterium | reverse complement strand
GAGTTGGTTCGCGGCGAGTGCGAAGGCCCTGTCGCCGAAGCGGAGTTGATCGGCCGCCGGCTCGGCGCCGAGCTGCTAGACCGCGGCGCGCGCCAGATCCTGGAAAGGGTATATGAGTAAGGTCTATCTCATCGGCGCGGGCCCCGGCGATCCGGAGCTCATCACCATCAAAGGCCGCCGCATTCTGGAGCAGGCCGACGCCGTCTTCTTCGACCACCTTTCCCCCGCCGCGCTCCTCGATCTGGCCCCGCCCCACGCCGAGCGCATCTATGCCGGAAAGAAGCAGTCCGCCCACGCCTTCACCCAGGAAGAGGTCTGCGCCATGCTCATCGAGCGCGCGCGCCGCGGCCTCACCGTGGTCCGCCTCAAGGGCGGCGACCCCTTCATCTTCGGACGCGGCGGCGAAGAGGCCGAAGCCTTGGCCGCCGCCGGCATCCCGTTTGAGATCGTCCCCGGCGTCACCACCCCGCTGGCCATCGCCGCCTACACCGGCGTACCGCTCACACATCGCGAGCTTACTTCCGCCGTCACCTTCGTCACCGGCCACGCCGTCGCCGGCATCGATTGGGGCAAGGTGGGTCAGACCGAAACGCTGGTGATTCTCATGGGCCTCACTACGTTTCCCCAGATCGCGCGCGAGCTGATGGCGCACGGCCGTTCCCCCGAAACCCCCGCCATGGCCGTCCGCTGGGCCACCCGCCCCGACCAGCAGACCCTCACCGGCACGCTCGCCACCTTGCCCGGCCTCATCGCCGCACACGCCATGAAGCCCCCGGCAACCATCATCGTGGGCGAGGTGGTGCGCCTGCGCGACAAGCTCAACTGGTATGAGCGCCTTCCGCTTTTCGGCAAGCGCATCGTGGTGACCCGCGCCAAAGGCCAGGCCGACGCTCTTTCCGCGCGCCTCGCCGCCCTGGGCGCCGCGGCCATCGAGATACCCACAATTGCGATTCGCCCCGCCGCCGACTACGCCCCGCTCGACCGCGCCATCGCCCGTCTCTCCTCCTACGACTGGCTGATCTTCACCAGCGCCAACGGCGTCCGCTTCTTCCTGGACCGGCTGGACCATTCCGCCACCGACCTGCGCGCGCTGCGGGGAAGGATTTGCGCCATCGGCCCCGCCACGCGCGCCGCCATCGAGACGCTGCACCTGAAAGTGGACCTGATGGGCAAGGAGTACGTCGCCGAAAGCCTGCTTGAAGCCTTTGCGTCCTACGATCTCGCCGGGAAGGTGGTTCTGCTGCCGCGCGCCGCCGTGGCCCGCGACCTGGTGCCCGCCGAACTGGCCCGCCGCGGCGCCCATGTCGACGTGCTGGAAGCTTACCGCACGGTGATCCCGGATGAGGCCGCCCGACAGGCCCGCGAAGTGTTCGACGCCGCCCCCAAGCCCGATTGCATTACCTTCACCAGTTCCTCCACGGTGCAAAACTTCGTGGCCGCCGCGGGCGCGGGAACGCTGGCCGGCGTCCCGGTGGTCTCCATCGGCCCGGTCACCACGCGCACCGCCCGCGCTCTCGGCATCGAGGTCGCAGCCGAGGCGCGCGTCTTCACCGTGGATGGCCTTGTGGAAGCCGTCCTCGGGTTGTACACTAAGGTGACTCCCCCGACCACCGAATGAGAGCGCACATCATCGGCATCGCCGGTCCGTCCAGCTCCGGGAAGACCGAGCTGGCGAAACAGCTTGCCCGGAAGCTGCCCGGGACCTCCATCGTTTCGCTCGATTCCTACTACCGCGGCATGGAAGAAATTCCTCTCGAAGAGCGCAAGAAGGTGAACTTCGACCATCCCGACTCGCTCGACTGGGAGCTGCTGCATCAGCACCTCCAGTCCATCGCCGCCGGCCGCGCTTTCGACGAGCCCGTCTACTCTTTCGCCGACTACGCCCGCACCGCTGCTACCCGGCGCATCACCCCCAGCGATTTCGTAATTGTCGAGGGCCTTTTCGTTCTCTACTGGCCCGAGCTGCGCGCCATGCTCGATACCAAGGTGTACGT
>JBAWDI010000899.1:0-1941 GCA_049590695.1 Bryobacteraceae bacterium | reverse complement strand
CTGAAACTCAACGAAGTGCGCAGCGACGTCCACTTTTTCCCGGTCCCCTTCGACAAATTGGTAGCGCCGGTCTGCCCCGACGCCAAACTGCGCAAGCTCGTCCGCAACATGATTTACGACGGCGTCGTGGCCCGGTTGCTCTCCATCGAGATGGAGCAGGTCCGCATCGCGCTGGTGAAGCAGTTCGGCAAGCGCAAGGCCAAGGCCGCCGATATGAACTGGGGCGCGTGCCAGGCGGGTTTCGATTACGCCGCCGCCACCTTCACCAAGACCGACCCCTTCCGCGTCGAGCGCATGAACCAGACCGCCGGCAAGATCATCATCGACGGCAACTCCGCCTGCGCGCTCGGCGCCATGTTCGCCGGGGTGACGGTGGTGACCTGGTATCCCATCACCCCTTCGTCGTCGCTGGTGGAATCGCTGATCGGCTACATGAAGCGCTTCCGGCGCGATCCGGAAACCGGCAAAGCTACCTACGCCATCGTGCAGGCCGAAGACGAGCTGGCCTCCATCGGCATGGCGCTGGGCGCGGGCTGGGCGGGCGCTCGCTCCATGACGGCCACCGCGGGTCCCGGCATCTCGCTCATGTCGGAATTCATCGGCCTGGGCTACTACGCGGAGATGCCCGCCGTGGTCTTCAACGTCGAGCGCGTCGGCCCCTCCACCGGCCTGCCCACGCGCACCCAGCAGGGCGACATCCTCACCACCGCCATTCTCTCGCACGGCGACACCAAGCACCCCATGTACTTTCCGTGCTCGCCCGAAGAGTGTTTTTCCATGGCCATTGAAGCCTTCGACCTGGCCGAGCGCTTCCAGACCCCGGTCTTCGTCATGACCGATCTCGACCTGGGCATGAACAACTGGATGGCCGATGCGTTTGAGTACCCCGAACAACCCATCAGCCGCGGCAAGGTGCTGACCGCCGAAGATCTGAACAAGCTGGGCGGTTTCGCGCGTTACCGGGACCTGGACGGCGATGGCGTCGGCTATCGCACGCTTCCCGGCACCAATCACCCCGCCGCGGCCTATTTCACGCGCGGCAGCGGCCACAACGACAAGGCCCAGTACAGCGAGCGCGAGAACGATTACATCGACAACATGGATCGCCTCACGCACAAGTTCGAGACCATGCGCCGGCATGTTCCCGAGCCGGTGGTTCAGATCGCCGAGCAGGCCAAGATCGGCTTCATCGCCGTGGGAACCTCGGATTACGCCGTGCGCGAAGCTTGCGACCAGTTGAAGAGCGACTACGATATCGACGCCAGCTACCTGCGTTTGAAGGCGTATCCGTTCACCCCGCACTTACTGGATTTCATCCGCCGCCACGAGCGGGTCTACGTGGTGGATCAGAATCGCGACGCGCAGTTACTGGGCCTGATGCGCCTGGAACTGGACGCCGATTTGATCGCGAAACTGCGCAGCGTAACCTACTATGGCGGCCTGCCGCTCGACGCGCGCACGGTCACCGAAGATGTCGCCGGACAGGAGGGCAAATGAGCACCACCGCAACTCCCCCGCCCAAGAAGGTCAATCACATCGGGCTGGAGGTTATCAACTATAAGGGCGCCAAGACCACGTTGTGCGCGGGCTGCGGCCACAATGCCATTTCCGAGCGCCTCATCGAGTGTTTCTACGACCTCGGCGTCGAGCCTTGGACCGTGGCCAAATTCTCGGGCATCGGCTGCTCCTCCAAGTCGCCGGCTTATTTCCTGGGCCTCTCGCACGGTTTCAACAGCGTACACGGCCGCATGCCCGCCATCGCCACCGGCGCAATCCTGGCCAACCGCAACCTCCTCGGCCTGGGCGTCACCGGCGACGGCGACACCGCCTCCATCGGCCTCGGCCAGTTCATGCACCTGGTGCGCCGCAACATGCCCATGATCTACGTGATCGAGAACAACGGGGTTTATGGTCTCACCAAGGGCCAGTTCTCGGCCACGG
>JBAWDI010000898.1:0-6640 GCA_049590695.1 Bryobacteraceae bacterium | reverse complement strand
CCGTGGCGTCGGACCTTCCTCCGGCGGCGGGGCTGGCATCGTCTTCGGCGCTGATTGTGGCCTTCACCCTCGGCCTGCTCTGGGCGAACCACCGCCAGGCCAGCTTCGAGGAATTGATGGAGATTCTGCCGGAAGGCGAGCAATTCGTGGGAACGCGCGGCGGGGGTATGGATCACGCCGCCTCGCTCGCTTCCAGAGAAGGCTGCGCCTCGCTGATCGAATTCGAGCCGCTGGCGGTGCGCCCGATTCTCGTGCCGCGGGACTGGCGCTTCCTGGTGGCCCACAGTCTCCAGACGGCCGAGAAGTCCGGGGCCGCGCGCGACGCATACAATGCCCGCCGAGCCGCGGGGAGTGCGGCGCTGAAGCGTCTTGGGTTGGTTTCGTATCGGGCGGCGATGGCGGAGCCGAACGCCGTGGCAAAGCTTTCGCCCGGTCCGGAGCGCGACAGCTTCCTGCACGTGACCAGCGAGGCGTGGCGCGTCCGGGCCGCGGTCGAGGCCATGGAGCAGGACGACGCCGCCAGCTTCGGGCGGCTGCTCTTGGAATCTCACGCCAGCTTGCGGGACCGGCTCAAGGTGAGCTCGCTTGCGCTCGACCAGTTGGTGGAAACGGCCCTCGAATCCGGTGCGCTGGGCGCGCGGCTCACCGGCGCGGGCCTCGGCGGCTGCGCAGTGGTGTTCTGCCAGAAGCGGGACCTGGCGGCCGTGCGCCGCGGATTGATCGACCGCTACTACGCGGGCCGCCCGGATTTCGATCCGGACCGTCACCTCATCGACGCCCAACCCGGGCCGGGCGCGCTCCACCGCGAGGAAGTAAACTCGTAGGTTCGGTATGCAGATCCACACCCTCGACTGGATCATCGCTTTCGTCTCGGTCGCCATCTGCTTCGTGCCCGCGCTGTTCTTTGGAAAGCGCTCCGGCAAGAACACGACGGAGTTCTTCGCGTCGGGGCGCTCGGTGCCCTGGTGGCTGGCCGGAATCTCGATGGTGGCCACCACGTTTTCCAGCGACACGCCCAACCTGGTGGCCAACTTCGTGCGCACGCAGGGGGTGGCTGGCAACTGGCAGTGGTGGGCCTTCACGCTCACCGGCGTCGCCACCGTGTTTTTCTACGCGCGCATGTGGCGGCGTTCCGGCGTGCTCACCGACCTGGAGTTCTACGAGCTGCGCTACTCCGGCCGGGCCGCCGGCGCGGTGCGCGGCTTTCGCGCGGTCTACCTGGGCCTGCTCTTCAATTGCATGATTATGGCCAGCGTGAACCTGGCGGCTTGCAAGATTGCCGCCGTGCTGTTCGGATTCAGCCGCTGGCAGACGCTGGCGGCGGTGGGATTGCTGAACGTGGTCTTCGCCACCTTCTCCGGCCTCTGGGGCGTGCTGGTCATCGACATGTTCCAGTTCTTCATCAAGATGTCGGCGGTCATCGCGGCGGCCTACTTCGCGGTGCGTCTGCCGCAGGTGGGCGGGATGAGCGGGCTGGTGGAAAAACTCTCCCACGTGAGAGGCCCGGGAGGCTTGAATTACCTCAGCATGCTGCCGGATTTCACCAACAATTGGGATCTGCTGCTGGCGGTCTTCATCATGCCGCTCGCCGTGCAATGGTGGGCCGTGTGGTACCCCGGCTCGGAACCCGGCGGCGGCAGCTACATCGCCCAACGAATGCTGGCGTCCAAATCGGAAAAAGACGCGATGGGCTCCACCCTCTTCTTCAACGTCGCCCACTACGTGCTGCGGCCATGGCCGTGGATTCTGATCGGTCTGGCATCGCTCATCGTCTACCCGGAGCTGTCGGACTTCCGCAAGGCCTTCCCGCACCTCGACCCCACGTTAATCGGCCACGATATCGCCTTCCCCGCCATGCTGCGATTCCTCCCGGTGGGCTGGTTGGGGCTGATGCTGGGAGGCCTGGTCGCCGCCAACTCGTCCACCATCCTGACGCACCTCAACTGGGGCGCATCCTACCTGGTCCACGACTTTTACCGCCGGTTTGTGAAGCTGCACGCGCCCGAAAAGCATTACGTGCTGGCGGGCCGCGCGGCCACGGTCGGGCTGTTTGTGGCCTCCTCCGCGCTGGTGTTCGCGCTCGATACCGCCAAAGACACCTTCAACGTGATTCTGCAGATCGGCGCGGGCACCGGCCTGCTGTACCTGGTGCGCTGGTTCTGGTGGCGCGTCACGGCGTGGTGCGAGATCGTGGCCATGGCCAGCTCATTCGCCATCTCCATGCTGTTTCTGATTCTGAACAAGAACGGCATGGCGCCGGCCACGCAATACCAACTGCTGATCACGGTGATCTGCACCACGGCCTGCTGGCTGGCCACGGCGTACCTGGGGCCGCGGACCGATCCGCTGGTGCTGGCGGAGTTCTACCGCAAGATTCACCCGTTTGGCCCCGGTTGGCGCCGGGTGCGCGTCCAGGCCGGTGTTTCCGAGGCCGAGGCGGCCATGTATGCCCGGAGCGACAACTTTCCGATGGCGCTCGCGGGCTGGTTCGCCGGCTGCACCATGATCTGGTCGGCGCTCTTCACGGTGGGAAACTTTCTCTACGGCCGGACCAATTACGCGCTGGCGCTGCTGGCGGTTTTCGTAGTCAGCGGCACGATCGTCATTGAAGTGGTGCGCCGTCTTTGGAAGTGAGGAAATCGCTATGAACGACCCGAAATCTTCTTCGCGACGCGACCTGCTGCGGCTCGCCTCGGCGGGCGCTTTGGGTGCCGGCTTTTCCGCCGCCGCGGATCGCACGGTCGCGGGCATGAAGTTCGAAGCCAAGGACACCGTGCGGCTGGGCGTAATCGGAATCGGCGGCCGGGGCGACTCGCTGATCGAAAACTTCTCCGCCATTCCGCAAGTGCGGGTGACGGCCATTTGCGACACGGTGAAGGACAAGGTAGAGAAGCAGCAGGCCAAGCTGGAGCGCGCCGGAAAGCAGCCGCCGGCGCTGTATCACTCGAGCGACCGCGCCTTCGAAGAACTCGTCAAGCGCGACGATATCGACCTGGTGGTGATTGCCACTCCCTGGATCTGGCACGCGCCCATGGCCCTGGCGGGCATGAAGCACGGCAAGCACGTAGCCGTGGAAGTGCCCGCCGCCCGGACGATAGCGGAATGTTGGGACCTGGTCAAGACGTCCGAAAGCACACGCCGCCACTGCGTCCAGCTCGAGAACTGCTGCTACGGGTACAACGAGCTGCTGGTTCTGAACATGGTGCGGGCCGGCCTGTTCGGCGACCTCACGCACGGCGCCGCCGCTTACAACCACGACCTGCGCAGCATCCTGTTTTCGAACGAAGGCGAAGGCCTGTGGCGGCGTTTCGAGAACGTCAACCGCAACGGCAACCTCTATCCCACGCACGGGCTGGGTCCGGTGGCGCACTACATGGACATCAACCGCGGCGACCGGTTCGAGTACCTGGTATCGATGAGCTCGCCCGCGTTATCGCTGGCGGCGTATCGGAAGGAGAAGCTTCGGCCGGACGACCCGCGCCAGAAAGAGGTGTATCGCTGCGGCGATCTCAACTCGAGCCTGATTCAGACGGCCAGGGGCCGGGTGATCGCGCTCGAGCACAACGTCGCAACTCCGCAGCCCTACGACCGCATCAACCTGATCGCCGGAACCAAGGGGATCTTCCGCGACTATCCGCCGCGCATTTTCCTGGACGCCTCCGCCAAGGAAGAATTCGGCCCCATCGACCCCTACAAAGAGCGATTCGAGCACCAGTACTGGAAGCAGGTCGGCGACCTGGCGCGTGAGCTGGGCGGCCACGGCGGCATGGATTTCGTGATGGCGTACCGTCTGATCCAGTGCATGAGGGAAGGCGCCGCGCCGGATATCGACGTGTATGACGCCGCGGCGTGGAGCGCTCGTGGCCCGCTGAGCGAGGCATCCGTGGCCAAAGGCAGCGCGCCCGTCCCGTTCCCGGATTTCACGCGCGGACGCTGGCAGCAGGCCTCCCCAGCTACGGGATAATAGAAGCGAATGCGCCCCCTGGCCATTGCCTTGCTAGTGGCATCCGCTTGCGCCGCTCAGGCCATCGTGGATCCAGCCAGGTTTAAGAGCGTCGTCAAGCTTGTTGAGCCGCAGGCGGGCGAGAAACCCCTGCGGTGTGAAGTCACGCCCATCAAACCCTCTCTCAATTTCGGTTTTCGCTTCCAGGCCGGCTATGTCGTGCGCGTGCCCATGAACCAGTATTCCGGTTCGGGCCACGGCTGGGCCATGGTGACCGGGATCACGCCGGAAGGCGGCGGCCGGCAGCCCGTTTATCTGGTCGGCAGAGTCACGCTGCCGCCGGTTCCGAAGACCAAGGTCGAGTTGGAGGTGGGCGGCGGATACCTGCTGGGTGAGGGCCGCTACAAAGTGAAGTGGGCCATGTTCGACGACTCCGACCGGGTCTGCCGCGGCAGTTGGCGCGTGAACGCCAGGCTGGGCCGCCGCGAACGCCAAATGAAGCTTTCCATGGCGCGCGATACGGTCGCCGACTTTTCGTTGCGCGACCGGTCCGACAGGAAGCCCGGCGCCGATGACGCGGCCCCGATTCGCCTCACCGTGCTGCTGAACGCAGCGCCGCTGGTTCCGTCCAGAACCAGGCTGCGCGCCAGCGATCGCGTGCTCCTGCTGGGCCTGCTTTCGTCGCTGCTGGAACGCGTGCCCGCGCGCTCCGTGCGCCTGGTGGTCTTCAACCTGGATCAGCAGAAGACCCTGCTCCGCCAGGATGCCTTCGCTCCCGGTGCGCTGGGCCGGGTGGCGCAAGCCCTGAACGGCACCGAACTCGGGCTGGTGGATTACCACGTGCTCCAGAACCCCAAGGGTCACGTTGATCTTCTCGCCGGCCTGATGAACCTGGAACTGCGCGCGGAGCCGCCCTCCGATGTGGTCGTCTTTCTCGGTCCCGAGACGCGCTATGTGGACAAGCTTCCGCCAGCCGCGCTCGGGGAGCCCCACGGGGCCGCGCCCCAGTTCTTCAACCTCCAGTTCAGGCCTTACTTTCGCGCTGGTCCCAGCTTGCCCGATAGCATTTCGCTCGCCACGGTGAAAGTGAAGGGGAAGACTTTCGTGATCCGGACGCCGGCCGACTTTGCCAGGGCCATCGAACAGATCGAGCGCCGCGGGGGCGCGGGGAAGTAGGAAACTACTCCTTGCGGGAGGCAGGGAAAGCGCACGGCCGCGGGCAAATGACCGAATTGGCTACCCAAAGCGCAATAGGCTATTATTAAGCTACTGCATCATTAAGAGCCTGGACATGTTGACACTCGACCCCAGCAAGTTGGCCAATCTGGCGATCCCGATTGGAACCGGATGGCTTCTCGGCGCGTGCATGGAGGCACGCGGAAAGCAGGATCTCTGGATCCAGCAGAAACCTGAAGTCCTGGAAGTATTGCGAGAACAGGCGATCATCCAGAGTGTCGAATCGTCGAACCGAATTGAGGGAGTCACCGTCGCGGCGAATCGGCTGCGCCCCCTGGCGATTGGGCGGGCCAAGCCGCGCGACCGATCGGAGGAAGAACTCGCCGGATATCGAGCGGCGCTGGATTGGATCTTCTCGCGAAAGAACCGGGTTGCAGTCACTCCAGAGGCGATTCGCCGCCTGCATGCTCTGGCGCAGGGCGGATCGTCGGGAGATGCCGGGGAGTGGAAGAAACGCGACAACGAGGTGATCGAAATCTTGCCGAATGGCGAACGTAGCGTCCGCTTCGTTCCCGTCTCCGCCAAAAAGACCCCAGCGACGGTAGAAATGTTGTGCCGCAGGTATCGCGGCGCTATCGATCAAGAGCGCATTCCTCCGCTCTTGACCGTGGCGACCTTCATCTTCGACCTGCTCTCGATCCACCCCTTCCGCGACGGCAATGGCCGCGTCTCCCGGCTCGCGACCTCGCTGCTGCTGCGTTCGCACGGCTTTCAAGTCATTCGGTATATCAGCCTGGAGCGGCTCATCGAAGAAAGCAAGGGAGAATACTACCGCGTTCTCATGCTGTGCTCGCAAGGTTGGCACGAAGGCAAGAACGAGATCATCCCGTGGTGGAACTACTTCCTGAGCACGCTGCGAAGCGCCTACAAGGAATTCCAGCACCAGGTCGAATCGGTCGAGGCGCGGCCCGCTAAGAGCGACCTGGTTCGCCGGACTGTGCTCGCGCAGGTGGAGAAGTTCACTTTGGCGGACATGACGGCGCAGTTGCCGGTGGCGAGTTCACAACTGATCAAGAAGGTGCTGGCGGAAATGAAGAGGGCCGGCCGCGTTCAGTTGGCGGGCCGCGGGCGCGGCGCTCGCTGGGAAGTTGTCCGATGAGGAGTGGTCGGGGCGAGTGGATTCGAACCGCCGACCTCCTGGTCAAGAACCATCAACCCACGTAATATCAAAGACTTAGCGGAGGCGCGGGGGGGGTGCGCAGCGTTGCGATATATCGCGAGTCTTCAAACGCTTCCGGGCCTTCCGCGCGCCGGGACTCTCAATGGCGGGCAACGCTTCTATGCGTGGGATGGGCACAAAAATGGGCACAGTTTGTTGGGCCACACTCGCTGGCTAGGGCCTGTCAGTAAATTAGTAAAACAAGTTGACCTGGTTTTGTTTTATACTTGTGGAGTGGTGAACCACAAGGACATCCGGCGGCGGTTTCGTTCTTTGGCGGCCTTCCTGGACGAGCGGATGCG
>JBAWDI010000897.1:0-1845 GCA_049590695.1 Bryobacteraceae bacterium | reverse complement strand
GCTCAGTTGTTCTGATGGCGCGCCAGCAAGCTGAGCAGCACCCGCCGCACCACGCGGGCGATGTCCTTCAACTGCTGCTCCGGGATTCTGATCTCCATGAACGGTTCGGGCGGGTGCTCCTCGAAGTACTCCATGGCCGCACGCGCCGCCTCCCGCCGCGTCGCGCCAGGCGGGTCGTCTTCGGTGCCGCCGTAGCAAGGGCACGCTCCCTTCTGGTGGCCCACCGACCCGATGACCCCGCGAATGAAGCACTCGAAGTGGAACGGCCTCGGGTCGCCGTTGAGGAACACGCCTCGGTCGCCGGCCGCGATCCTCTCGTCGCAGTGGGCGCACTCCAAGCCGACCGGCGTCTCGACCCTATCCGCCGGATCGCACGCGGGGGCGAGCCATGATTCGCCAAACCAGTTCACAATCCGCCCTCCTTGGTGGGTTCGTGCTGGCTGGCCCGCTGCCAGATCTCCCACAGGTCGGGGAAGTCGCGGCGGATGCCTTCGAGCTTGACGGTCATGCGGGCAGAGAGGTTCGAGAGTTCCGCGATGCTGCCGATCAGTTCACCGAAGACCGGGTTCTTGAGAATGTCCTCGCGCGTGGATGCCTCGTGTATCAGCGCGTCGCTCATCGCCGCCAGGCGCATGTAGACGGTGTGGAAGTGATTCACCGGCGCCACTGCGGTGGCTGGTGGCACCCAGGTTTTATTCGTCGCCATGCTTCCTTCTACTCGACCGAGCGTTGTCCAGCGCGTTCAACGCCGCCGAAACCGTTTGGCAGCCTCGCTGATCGGCAGGCCGTGCGCGAACGCGTACCGCCGGACCTTCTGGCACCGGCTCTTCTTGTTCCCTTTTCCAGCGCAGACAAACTGTTTACTCGCCCCGACCTCCGGCCGATCAATTTCCTCACCACACACTTCGCAGAGCACCGGAACACGTTTTGCACGGCGGATGATCACCGGGCGTTTGCCAGGTATCCAGGCGTAAATGCGTGGTTCGCGGATCACGACCCGGAGCCGCACGCCAGCGCGCTTTGCCGCCGTGTGAATTGAGGACTTCATGCTTGTGATGGACTCGTCCGGGCTGAACACGAGTTCCAGCGCATCGTCGGCTTCCAGGTAGGCGAGACGGTTGACCACACGGTCCCAATAGCCCTTGCTGAAGCTTTCCCGGTTCTCGGCGGGAATCTCGCGCTGCTTCAGCACACGATCCGCCGGCTCTCTGCGTCTTTTGACAAGGTTTCGCACTCTGCATCGCGATGCGATCCATAGGGAAAGTCAAATGGTGTCGCCCTTTCAACTTCTGCTGTCGTTCAATCGGTATTCGCCGGGGCCGATTTTGGTAAAGACTCCTTGTTCAGTGAGTTTGCCGACCTTGGTATACATCGTCGTCGTGTAGAAAGAATGCTTGATACCGCGCGTTCTCCCTTCGTTCGCAGCGCGAAACTGCGCGAGGTTGAGCCTGCCGCCGGCCTGCTTCGCCCACGCGATCAAGATTTCAGCCTGAAGCTGGCCGCGACCGGCGTTCGACGTGGGCGGTGTTGGCATCGCATTCGCCTGCCGGCGCTTTGCTGGCTTCCGGGCTGATCCCTTTCGAGCGTGGCGGGCCGGCGGATTTGGTGGCGCTTGCAGCAACGGCGGCGGCATCGCCGGCCCGTGGAACGCGGCTATCCCGCCGGTGAAGCCGTTTCCATTGAATCCCGGCAGTTCGCTGAGGTTCTGGATCATGCCCTGCGATAGCAGGAAGTGGACCAACTGCGAGTTGTTGGCCGTGAGCAGGTCGATCTGCTGCTGGTTGCGCTGGATCGTTGCGAGAATTTCCTGCATGTTCATCGTGACTTTCATGCGGTCCTCGTAAG
>JBAWDI010000896.1:0-10608 GCA_049590695.1 Bryobacteraceae bacterium | reverse complement strand
GCGTGAGCGAGTTCCCGGATCGACATGCCCTGCAGGTCAAGCCTCACACCCTTGCGGATCTCACGGATTCGGGCGCCGGCCAAGCGGGCCTTTTCTTTGTCGAATCCCGCTTCGCAGCCTGGCAGCGCTTCAATCGCCGTGTCGATAAACTCGTCTATCGATTGGATCAAGCCGGCCCGAATGGCCGCCTGGATGACCACCTCTTGGTCTGGCCTGAGCGTGATGTGCATATGCCCTGTCTCCTGTTGCCCATTGTCTCAATTTTCACAACCCGCGGGCGGCAGGCGTCATCGCCGGATGTCGAACCTCCGGAGTATGATCGCCTCTCGTAAGGACTGGCAAACTGTTTGAGGACCGGTTCGTTTGCTTGGTCGTTTGGTTGTGGGAGAATGGGATTGGTGGAGGATTGAAAATGGCAACGGCGAAGGATTCACCCCGGAGCAAGGTGGATCGGCTCTCCGAGGAGGAGGCGCAAGCGATTCTTGGCTTGATTGCAACGAAGGGGCCGGCTGGGACTGGCGCAACGTTGACCCGGGAAGTCGTGAGAGAGCGCCTGGCTGGCAGGGCGGCGTTTCGCGTGCCGCCGGCCAATGCCGCACCGTTCCGCAAACGCAAGCGGATCCAGTGCCTTGGTGTCCCTGCTTCTGAGATGCTGATCGCTGACCGCCGATGATGGTCTACTATCTGGATTCCAGCGCTTGGGTCAAGCGCTACGTCAACGAGCGCGGAAGTGATTGGGTTGACGGCCTTTTTGAGGAAGATCATTTGCTGAGTTGCTCCACCCTGGGCCTCATCGAAGTAACCGCGACTGCCGCGCGGCAGTGCGCCGCGGGCGCAATTGACGCGGCCGGCTTCACTGAGACCAAAGATTGGCTGCTGGATGAGTGGGGTAGTTTTCTGTGGGTTGATCTGCTGCCTGAAGTGGTCGAGAGGTGTCTTAAGGTCGCCGGTGCCTTTGCGCTTCGTGGCTCGGACAGCGTGCATCTGGCGTCCGCCCTGCAACTGAGAGACCACTTGGCGATCGATGCCGGTGAGTTCGCGTTGGTCACGTCCGATCGGGAGTTGAAGTCAGCGGCGCTGAAGGCCGGCTTGGCCGTGGTTGATCCTCAGGAGCAGGGCGAGGCATAGTTCAGCGGTGAGGTGTCTGCGATGACGGCCATTGTTCACGGAAGGTCCGGCTGAGGTCGGCGTCGTTCTCCACATTTTCAGCCGTTATCGGGAAATAGACTCCACGCTCCTTGAGGAAAGCATCCACCTGCATCCGAGTCTGGAAGCCGAGCATTCGGCGAGCCTGTCCGCCCGAGAGCTTACCGCAGCGGACACCCTCCACGGCCAACGCCTCCGTGGCCGCCCGTGACAGTCCGGAAAGATCGCCGGCAAACTGATGCGCGATGCCTTCCGGCACTTCGATCGTTACCTGCATCGGGACCTCCTCGCTCCATTATCGCGGGTCCTGGCAACCATGGCAACATCATTAGCCACGGATGAACACGGATAAGACAATAAGACAGGAAGACAACAAAATAACTTTGTTTTGGGTTTCGGTCTGGAAGTGTTTATTTTTGCCATCTTTATCCGTGTTCATCCGCGTTCATCCGCGGCTAAACCTGATTCTTGCTGCTGGGGATCGGCCACAAGCAAACCTGCCTGCGCCGCTGCCAGCCTCCTCGAAGTACCGCTTCACCCAGGCGCTGGAATCGAGATAGTACAGCATCATCGACGATCGGCGATGAGCATCTGCGAGGCGGGAATGCCCCGAGTTTCAATGGGTTTGATCTTCTCGAATGGCGGCGCATCCGCATCCGGAGGGTGGATTCCCGGATGACCCGCTGCTCGCCTGATGAGCTCCTCACGTGTCAGTTTGGGCCTGTCAGGCGTCACGGCGCCCGTATTCTTTGTCCTAACCAGGTTCAGGACCTCCTGGGCGTCTTCTTCAGAAAGGCGCGCAACCTCCTGTACTAGGATTTCCTTTACTGGGGTCACCGTTGTCTCCTCCCTGCGCACGGCAAAACCTCCATCCGGCCGTGCCCATCTCTAGTTTGCCACACCCGCGAGGATCGGGAGTAAAGCCAAACCTTATTAGCCACGGATAAACACGGATAAGAGAATAAGACAAGTAAGACATTAAGACAGCAAGACTTTAGGGCGAGATTTCGGTCTCGGGCCGGAAGTGTTTAGTTTTGTTATTCTTATCCGTGTTCATCCCGCGGCTAGGAATCGGGCGGCTGCTCGAGGATGCTCTTCACCGAGGCCAGCAGCGGCGGGATGTCCTGCCGCACGATATCAACCAGGATCTCAGCGGCAACTTGGTCGTAGGCATGAATCAGGATGTTCCGCACGTCCGTCATGGCGCGCCACGGGATCTCGGCGTGCGCCAAGCGAAACGCATCGTCAAACCTGCGCGCCGCCTCGCCGATGATTTCCAGGTTGCGGCAGACTGCGTCATGCACAACCGGAACGCTCGGCCACATCGATTCAATACCGCCGGTGTAATCCAGAATCCGCTCGCAGCACTCGCAAATGTGGACCAGGTACAGGCGCGGGTTCTTAGCTGGCATGGTGTCAGAGTGCTACCGCTTCGGCCAGGACGCGGTCGCGGATGTAGGGGTGAATGGAACGGCTTTCCACCACATCGATCTCGGTCCCTAGCAGATCTCTGAGGTCGCCCAAGAATCGCGCCAGGTCGAAGATTGTGCGCCCGGATTCCAGGTCCACCAGGAAATCGACGTCGCTATCCGGACGGTTCTCCCCATGCACAACCGAGCCGAACACACGCACATTGCGGCAGCCGCGCATCTCCGCCAATCGGATAATCTCGGACTTCTTCTCCAGCCGCAACGTGTCCAGCGTCACCATAATCTTCCCCTCTCCATCTTCCTCCATTGGCCTTTCACGTTCCAGTGGGCAAACACGGTTAGCCACAGATGAACAGGGATAAGACAATAAGACGGATTCGGCTTGGAAGTGTTGATGTTTGTTGTCTTTATCCGTGTTTATCCGTGTTCATCCGTGGCTAAAGAAACTCCGCGGGCGACTCAGGCGCCCGGCCCCAGCCATCCACAGAGCCTCCAGCCACTCGGTAGCGCGTACTCGCTCGGCGGAATCCACCGGATCCACCGAGTACAGGAGCACATTGGAATCCACAAAGAAACCGTCACCGGCGCTCATGAACGTCCTGGCGGCTCAGACGTTCAGCCGCACCCATGCCGGCCAGCGGCCGGTTCGATTTCCAATGATCGAACGCCCGCCAGTACTCATCGCTCAATCGCAACTGCCGTTCCAACATCTCGCCAACCAGCCGCGAGACCGACGTGTTCTTCTCCGCCGCCTGGCGCCGAGCCCACAAAGCCGCGTCATCCGAGATCCTGATGGTCACATTCCTGCTCACGAAGGCAGTGTAGCACGAAAAAAGTGCATCGGGAACAGATCAGAAATCATAGCCACGGATGAACACCGATGAACACGGATACGAGAATAAGACAATATTTCAGTCACAAAAACTTTCAGATTTTCTTTTGCTGATTCTAAACGGCTTAGCTGCCCCATCCGGCCCCGGCCCTGTTTCCCCATGCTACCTTCGAATCGGGAATGTGGCACATGAAACCCAGACCGAAAGGCGCCGCGCCGCTTACTCCCCCGCCAGCTCCCTTGGGCGCCGCGGAGTGGGTTCGCCAGGCCCTGGGGTTCCCGGCCGATACTCTTCAGGCCAGCGTGCTTGACACTCTCGCCAAACGCGGAGTCCTCAACTGCTCCAGGCAGTGGGGCAAGTCCACCGTCACCGCCGCCAAGGCTGTCCACCATGCTTTCCATCGGCCCGCCAGCCTCATCCTCGTCGTCAGCCCCAGCTCGCGCCAGAGCGGCGAGTTCCTCCGCAAGACCGCCGCCTTCGCCCGCAAGCTCGGCATCAGGCCCAAGGGCGATGGCGATAACCAGATCTCCTTGGCTTTCCCCAATGGGTCGCGCATTGTCGGGCTGCCCGCTACCGAAGCCACCAACCGCGGCTTCTCTTGCGTCTCCCTGCTCCTCATCGACGAAGCCGCGCGCGTCTCCGACCACCTCTATATGTCCCTCCGCCCCATGATCGCCGTCAGTGCCGGCTCCCTCTGGCTCATGAGCACCCCCTTCGGCAAGCGGGGCTTCTTCTACGAAACCTGGGCCAACGGCGGTCCCGAGTGGGTGCGCATCAGGGCCCCCGCCACTGACTGCCCTCGCATCCCGCCGGCCTTCCTTGAGGAGGAGCGGGCCACCATGGGTGAGCGCTGCTTCCGTCAGGAATACCTGTGCGAATTCGAAGATTCGGTCTCCGGAGTTTTCCACCGCGGCCTCTTCGACGCCGCCATCACCCATGAGGTCCACTCTCTCCATCTCTAAGCCTTCTGTACCTGTGGTGCAGGCTGCTTTGTGGGGCAGGATTGCATCCTGCGGCCGAGTTGTACTCGGCCCTCCCCTTGCTTTACCTTTTTGCTTCCGCTTCTCCTGCTCAGTAGGGCAGACGATCGTTTTCTGTCGTCCGCCAACCTTGAGCTCTTAGGTCCCCAGGTTCTCTTATGTTCGAATCCTACTTTATCGGCCTCGATTTAGGCCAATCTCACGACTTCACAGCCATCGCCGTTATCCAGCGCGCCGTGCTCCAACGCGAGTTCAACCACGCCGTCTGGGCCTTCCGCAAGGAGGTCCAGCTCCAACTCCGCTACCTCGAGCGCGTCCCCATCGGCACCCCCTACCCCGACGTGGTGCGCCGCGTGGTGGAAATCACCCATTCGCCCGCCCTCACCGGCCCCATCCACCTGGCCGTGGATAACACCGGCGTCGGCGCCGCCGTCATGGACCTGCTTCGCGCCGCGCAACCCAAGGCCGCTCTCCTGCCCGTCACCATCACCGGCGGCGATACTCAGAACTTCTCCCACGGCAGCTACCGCGTTCCCAAGCGCGACTTGATCGTCGGCCTCCAGGTGCTCCTGCAACGTGGCGGCCTGCGCATCGCCGCGGACCTGCGCGACGCCCCTACGTTGCTGACGGAGCTCATGGCCATGCAAGTCAAGGTCTCCACCGCCGGTAACGAACAGTTCGCCGCCTGGCGTGAAGGCGCCCACGACGACCTGGTCTTAGCCGTCTCCCTCGCCTGCTGGGCGGTAGAAATAGCGTATCCCAAGCGCGCCGGCCAGGTCGACGATTGGTTCACCAACTCCTACGAGGCCGACATGATCCGCATCTTCAAAAAAATCTGCGGGTTGTAAGTGGGGCAGGCTGGCAGCCTGCGGCCGAGTTATACTCGGCCTGCTTTGTGGGGCAGGTTTGCAACCTGCGGCCGAGTTGTACTCGGCCATGCTGTCTTTGTTCCCCATAACTCCAGAAAGGTATCTCAACCCATGTCTTCACTCAGACTGACCCTCGCCGCCCGCGCCAACGGCGCCCGCTCTCTTGGCCCCGCCACCCCCCAAGGAAAACGCCGCTCTTCCCAAAACGCTACTCGCCACGGCCTCTTGGCCCGCTGCATCGTCATGGAAAACGAGTCCAGCACGGCCTTCGAAGCCCTCCTCGCCCAGCACCTCGAACGCCTTCAGCCCGCCGATGGCCTCGAGTTCGGTTTCATCGAGGAAATGGCGGCTGCCTACTGGCGCATGCGCCGCGCCTGGGCCCTTGAAACCCGCATCCTTGAGAACCACGCCAAAGCTCAGCCCCCCGGCGACGAAATCGACCGCATGGCCGCCGTCTTCACCGACCCCGCCACCCACCCCGGCCTCGCCCTCATGCACCGCTACGAAACCCGCCTCCATTGCATCTACCAGCGCGCCCTCCACAACTTCCTGCTCCTCCGCCTCGCCATACCAAACGAACCCAATCCCATTTCCGAACACCCCGCCCCCTCCGTGGAGCAACCTGGTGCCCTACTGGCCGACTGATACTCGCCCTGCTTTGTGGGGCAGGATTGCATCCTGCGGCCGAGTTGTACTCGGCCCGCTTGGATTCTGCCCCCCCTTTGTACGAAGATGAAAATGGAAACACCATGCTGACCCTCGACACGTTGCGCCTCGAGAAGAAGTCCGAGATCATCCGCTTGGCAGCACTGCGCGGCTGCCGCAACGTGCGCGTGTTCGGTTCGGTTGCACGTGGGGAGAGCGATTCCCATAGCGACGTCGATTTCCTCGTCGACCTCGATCCGGGGCGGACCATCTCCGATCTGGGAGGCCTGCTGATGGATCTGCAGGATGTCCTGGGGGCCCCGGTCGATGTGGTCACCGAGAGGGGACTGCGCCCGCGGGTCCGCGAGAGGATCCTGGCGCAGGCGGTTGCGCTGTGAGGGACGATCGCACCCGGCTTCAAGACATCCTGGAAAGCGTTGAGCGTATAGAGATGTGCGCCGCCCGAGGGCGTGCCGCATTCGAGCAGGACGAACTGGTGCGGACCTTTATCATCTACCACCTCCTTCTCCTCGGCGAGGCCGCCAGAGGGTTGTCTGTCGATTTCCGGAAGCGACATCGGGAAAAGGTATGGACCGAAGCGGTTGGCCGGCGCAATATCCTCATCCACCAGTACTTTGGAGTCGAAGTGGATCTGGTTTGGCCCGTTGTGGAAAACGATCTGCCGGTTCTGAAGAAAATGGTCCAGGACATTCTGGCGGGGGAGTATCCGCCGGACCCGGGCGGAATCGCATGACTCTGAACGTAACCCTGCCGGATTCGCTGTACAAGAAAGCAATGGAAGTGGCCGAACGGGAGCGGATCTCCGTCGAGCGGGTTGTTTACTCGCCACTGGCGGAACAACTGAGCGCTCTACTGAACTTCGCATAATTGAGTGACAGCCGTTGTGGGGCAGGATGGCATCCTGCGCGGCGGTTGGCAACCGCCGCTGTCACCGTATTCTGCGAAGCTCAGTAGAGCGTCTGCAGGATCGGGCGGCCCGATCGAGCGAGGACAGGTTCCGTACGGCTTTGGCGAAAATCCCGGATGTCGAACCTCCGGAGTATGATCGCCTGCCGTAGGTGGGTTCGTGTTCATCCGTGTTCATCCGTGGCTGGGAATCGCTATTCATGCGCTGAGTGGTAGTACTTGTAGTACTTCCCGTAGTAGCCGTTGTAATAATACCCGTCGCGTGTATCGGAGGTGATTTCGTTCAGCACCAGCCCCAACACGTTGGCTCGCAAGCGCCGCAGCGTCGACAAAGCCAGGTCGATGGCTTTGCGATTGGTTTCTCCGGCTACCGCGACCATCACCACGCCGTCCACGGCCGCGGCCATTTGCAGCGGCTCCGGGAACCCCAGAATGGGCGGCGCATCCACGATCACCAGGTCGTACTCCGCTTCGGCTTGCGTCAGGATCTCTTTCAGATTGGCGCCGATCAGGTCCGCGCATCGGCGGCTCGAAGGCCCCGCGGGCAGAACGTACAGGCCGGGGACGCCCGCGGGTTGAAGCACTTTATTCTGCCAGCAGAGGCCATTCATCAGGGCGGTTGCCAGGCCGGACCCCGCCGTCAGGCCCAGCTTGGTGTGGACTCCCGGCCGCCGCAGGTCGCCATCGATCAGCAGGGTCTTGTGCTTCTGCTGCGCATGGGCCACGGCCAGGTGCACCGCGATGGTGGTCTTCCCCTCGGAGGGCGAGGCGCTGCTCACCATCAGGCTCTTCAACGGGTGGTCGAAGGTGCTCAGCAGGATGGAATTGCGCAGGGTGCGGACCGCTTCCTCATATCCCGTCGAGGCCCGCACCGCGGAGTGTCCCGCTTTGGCCAGGGCCTTGCTCTTGCCCGCTCCATTGCTGCTCACGGGTATCAGTCTGCCTCTCCACGGCCTCACCATCGGCAGGCTTCCCATCACCTCGGCTCCCAGCATGACGCGCGCCTGTTCCGGGTCGCGGATGGTGTTGTCGAGCACGTCGCTCAGCACCGCGGCGCCCACCGCCAGCAGGGTCGCGAAGAGCAGCGCCAGCGTGAGGTTGAGCCGCGTGTTCGGATAGACCGGGTTCAGGCCGGGCAGGGCGGCGTCGGCGATGCGGATCGAGCTGTTCTGAAACGCGGAGTTGATGCCCGCTTCCTTGATCTTGCGCACCAGCTCTTCGTACAGGCCGCGGTCGGCATCGGCCTCGCGTTTCAGGGCCTGGTATTCGAACGACCGCGCGTTCAGTTTGTCGAATTCGGCCTTGTTCTCCGCCACCGCTTTCTGCAGCATGGCCTGGCGGTTCACGGCTTCCTTGTACTCGGTCTCCACGCGCCGCACGGTGCTCGTGCGGGCCGCCTGAAACTGCCTCTGCAACTCGGCCACTTCCGCGGCCGCCTTAAGGTAATCCGGATGATTCTTGCCCGCGCGCGCCTTCACCTCGGCGAACTTCTGCGTGGCGTCGTTCAACCGGTCTTGGATGGTCTTCAGCGATTCGCCCTGGCTCGAGACTTGCGCGGCTTCCAGGGTCCCGGTCTGGATGGATTGCCACGCCGCTTCCTTCTTCACGCGCTCGGTCTCCGCGTTGGTGTACTCGGTGTTCAACTGCAACAGCCGCGACGAGAGAATGCTGGTTTTTTCCTCCGGGTTGATCACGTTCAACTCGCGTTCGAACTGCGCCAGCGCCATGCCGGAGCGTTCCATTTTGGCGCGCAGCTCCTCCAGTTGCTTTTCCATGAAGGTCGAAAGGTCGGCGGTGGCGCGGTAGCGGATCTCGAAGGTGCGCTGCAGGTAGGAAGTGGCGATGGCGTTGGCCACGTTGGCGGCCATGTCGGGGTCGGCAGAGCGAAAACTGATCAGCAGCAGGTAGGTGTTGGGCGGCCGCGTGATCTTGAGGTTCGAGAGCTTGACGGGGGTTCGCTCGGCGCGGATGGCCCTTTCCTGCGACGCATCCTGGGGCTGACTTTCGAGATCGCGAAGGTGGTACTGCTGGACCACCGGGCGCAGCACGGAATCCGACTGGATGAGCCTGATCTGCGTGGCCAGGAACTGATCGGAGTCGTTGGCCCCAACGGTGTTGGCTTCCTGGCCCACCACGCCAGTGGGCATGCGGCGGTCGATATCGATGGTGGCGGTGGATTCGTAGATGGGGGTGAGGCGTTTGGAGACGATGAAGGTGCAGACCACGCTCGCGAGGACGAAGGCCGCGATCTTCCATTTGTGGCGCTTGAGGATCCACAAATAGTGGGTCAAGGGGACCGCCGGCTGTTCGGGCTCCGGCTCCGGCCCGTACACGTTTGTGCGGTACATGTCACTCGCCACCGGGAGGTTCCGGCCCGCGCCCTCGGGAGCGGGGAGTAATCGAGGATCTTCAGCCATTTTCAGACTCGTTGTAGGGCGGGCCCCCTGGCCCGCGGCCAACCCCCTGGTTGGCCTTGCTCTGGGTTCAGTGCATGATCACGGCGTAGATCAGGGCAGCGACGGCAACGCCTCCTAAACCGGCCACCACTTTCAGGGTGTCCATGGTAGCACGGCGGTGGTGGTTGTCGGGAACGTAGAGGACGTCGTTGGGCAGCAGGGAGACGTCGGGAGCCTTGCGGTCCATGATCTTCTTCAGGTCGACGGGGATTTCGTTTTTCGACGTGGTGCCGCCTTCCACCCTGTATATATAGGCCTCATTGGTGGCGTAGGGCGTGAGACCCTGCGCGAGGGCCAGCGCTTTGAGGATCGACATGGAAGTCCCGGAAGGATCTTGCACGGCGAAGGCGCCTGGCATTTTGACGTTGCCGACGACGTAGATTTTGCCGAGCTCCGGCACGCGGATCTCTTCGCCGCCTTCCAGCAGGATGTTGGCGGCCGGGTCGGCGGCGTCGATCAAGGCTTTCACCTGGATGCGGCGCACCAGGGGCGGGGCGTTACTGGCCGGCGATTGGGGAGCGGTGACCAGAATTTCGGAACCGGCTTCCGGGGCCAGACCGCCGGCGCGCGTGATGGCTTCTAACAGGGTGGTCTGCTTCTCCACGGGTTGGAACGTGATGGGGGTTCGCACGGCTCCCGCTACGCTGATGGGGAGCACGTGGTACTCGGCGACCGTGACCGTGACGAACGGGTCGACCAGGATTTCCTGGGTTTTGAGGGCTTCGGCAATGGCCTGTTCCAACTCTTCGGGCATCAGGCCATCGGCTTTGATCTTGTCCTTCAGCATGGGCAGGCGAATGCTGCCGTCCGCGCCGACCCGCACCGTGCGGGTGAGATCCGGCTCGCCATACACCGAGACGCCCACCAGATCGTTGGGACGGATCTTTTGCGCGGGGAGGTTCTGCGTGGGCGTGGTCACTTGGGCCAACGAGGCGGCGGAGAACAGGAGCAGTGACAGGACAGTCGGAGCCCTGGCTTTCTTATTGGCAAACTGCATCATGGTGGTCTCCGTTCAGTGCGCTCATGCGTTCCGACACATGCTTGATCAGCGCGTGCAGGTCGCTGAGCTTTCGGTCGATCTCGATAAACCTCTGCTCGACCACCGAGCCTAGCAAATCGGCCTGGCGCATGGCGAACAGTTCCGACCGTGTGTAATCGGATAGACTGCGGCTGCCGGCCGCGGCACAAGCCGACATCAGACTCGAGTATTCTTCTGGCGTCACCCGGAAGATCACGAGGCGATTTCTTTGATGGAGTGCTGCCATTGGACTCCTTGCGGTGAAGCGGCGGGCAAACCGCTATCATTATTGGAGGTACAACTC
>JBAWDI010000895.1:0-2116 GCA_049590695.1 Bryobacteraceae bacterium | reverse complement strand
GAGTCGAGGTCGTATTGTTCTGGATACCGGCGGCAATGCCAAGGACATTGACGGAAATCGTGCAACTGCTGCTTGCCGCGACGGTACCACCGGACAGGGATATCGAGGAGCCGCCGGCGGTGGCCGTAGTGGTGCCGCCGCAAGTGCTCGTCAGCCCATTGGGAGTGGCCACTGCCAGCCCGGACGGAAGCGTGTCGGTAAACGCAACACTCGTCAGTCCGCTAACGTCCAGATTCGTAATGGTGAACGTGAGGGTTGTCGAACTGCCCACGACGATGCTCGGCTGGCCGAACGCCTTTGAAAATGTCGGTGCCGGGACGGCGTTGAGGACGTCGATGCTGGCGGTTGCCGCACCGGCTGTAGGGTCGTTCGAGGTCAGAGTCGAGGTCGTATTGTTCTGGGTACCGGCGGCAATGCCAAGGACATTCACGCTAATGGTGCAACTGCTGCTCGCCGAGACGGTACCACCGGACAGGGATATCGAGGAGCCGCCGGCGGTGGCCGTAGTGATACCGCCGCAAGTGCTCGTCAGCCCATTGGGAGTGGCCACTGCCAGCCCCGAGGGAAGCATGTCGGTAAATGCAGCACTCGTCAGTCCGCTAGCGTTCGGATTCGTAATGGTAAACGTGAGGGTTGTCGAACTGCCCACGACGATGCTCGGCTGCCCGAACGCCTTTGACAATGTCGGCGTCAGGGGTACAACCGTGATGCTGGCGGTTGCCGCAGCGGCTGTAGGGGCGTTCGAGGTCAGAGTCGAGGTCGTATTGTTCTGGATACCGGCGGCAATGCCAAGGACATTCACGCTAATGGTGCAGGTGCCGCTTGCCGGGACGGTACCACCGGACAGGGATACCGAGGTGCCGCCGGCGGTGGCCGTAGTGGTGCCCCCGCAAGTGCTCGTCAGCCCATTTGGACTGGCCACTGCCAGCCCTGCGGGAAGGCTGTCGGTAAACGCGAGACCGGTCAGTGCGCTGGTGGCGTTCGGATTCGTAATGGTGAACGTCAGGGTTGTCGAACTGCCCACGGCGATGCTCGGCTGGCCGAACGCTTTTGAGAATGCTGGGGTCAGGAGAGCGGGTGTGTAGGTGTAGGTTAGCGTGAAGGTGCCGCCGATTGCACCGTCGCCGCCAAAAAACAGGTTGCCCGCGCTACCAACCCCCCCGACGCCGGAAGTGCTGGTTATCTGGCCGCTTGCCGTAATGCTGGGAGTGATGGTCCCGGTGCCAATATAATCGGCGGTGGTGCCAGTGACGGGACTAGCAGACAAACCGGAGAAAGTCGTAGGGGAACACGAGGTGTTGGTGGCGGGTCCAACGACTGTCCCTGCGCAGGGGCTGGACGTATCGGTCACCACGATCGAGTCCGGGCCGGTCATTGTGAGCGCAACGGTAGCGACCGAGTTGGTAAACGTTTGCGTGCTGGAATTGGTAACTGTCTGCTCCGGAACAACGTCACCGCCGACGCCGGTTAGCGACAGGACTACGCTCGTCAGTGTGCCGCCAGCGGGATCGAACAGGTTGAGGGTGCAGGATTGAGTATACGGCACGCTTGCCGCGGCTATCGTACACGTTTGGGTGATTGTCGCAGCAGACATGCTGCCACCAAAGGCAATGCAGCAGATACCGACTGCCAACCACTGCCACAACAAGTCCTTTTGTTTCACAGATACCTCCCTGTTCCCCAGCCACGGGAGCAATTGGCGCAAGGCAATTCTGTGAGAAGAGTACCACCAAATGGTACCTTTAGCAATTATTAAAATGGTCTAATTGAAATGGACTGTCCTAGCGGGAGCGCGGGACACAACCCAACTGGTTTGACCGGCCCGACAAATCGGGCGCGGCGCTACCCGATGGCCGCTGGTCTGCCTTGGTCCGGCGCCAAGCGGTACTATCGGCTCCCAGGAGGACGCCATGCGCCGATTCCTCACCCTCGTATTGGCCGTGTTCATCCTGGTCGGCGTCGCGGCAATCGCGCCGTCTCAGCAACCGCGATTTAGCTGAGTTTAGCCGATCGCAAGCTGATGTTGCGCGCCGAAGAGGTGGACGCCGCCGATCTCGAAGCGGAAGTGGGCCCCACCTTGAGCCGCAGCACCAGCCTGATCGCCCGCGCCCTGGGC
>JBAWDI010000894.1:0-4509 GCA_049590695.1 Bryobacteraceae bacterium | reverse complement strand
GCCCAAACCACCGCCATCTCCTGGGACACGCCTTACGACCGCCTGGCGGCGTTCTTCGGCCCGCGCCTGGGACCGCTGATGGCTCACTGGCTGCGGTTCTACATGCGCAACAACCGCTTTCGCACCTTCTACGCGATAGCCCTGCCGATTGCCGCCTCCATGATCTTCGCGATGGGAAGAGAGATGGGGACGAGGGTCCACGCCCGATCTCCGTTCGCGTGGGCTCTGACCGCCTTCGCCATCCTCGGCTGCATGGGAACCGCGCAGTTCTCGGTCAACCAGTTCGGCTACGTGGCCGGAGGATTCCGCCGCTTCTTGCTCCTGCCCGTGCAGCCGGCGGCTGTTCTGCGCGCCGGCAGCTACACCTTCATGCTGATGAATTCCGCGCTGATTGCGGTGGGCACTCTGCTCTTTGTCCTTTTCTCGCCTTTTCCGTTCGACGTGCGCATGTTGATCATGCTGGTGGGAACCGCGGTGACGAGTCTGTTCGTGTTTCTCGGGCTGGGGCTTTGGGCCACCTTGTTCGGCCCGCGCTGTTGCAACTACTACAGCAACTTCGGAAACGACCTTTCGGCTGCCGGCAACACGGTGCTCATCGGGGGAATGCTGGTGGTGTTGGCGGCGCCGCGTGTTCTGCTCATCGCCTGTCCAACCGCACTCGAACCGGATAAATGGTGGATGACGATCCCCATGGTTCTGCTGGCCGCGGCTTTTTATTCCTCATCGCTCAAGCGCGCGGGAACGATGCTGCTGGCGCGGCGCGAAAAATTGCTCGCCATCGTCGAAGGGAGAAGCTGATCGAATGGACGCCATACGGATTACGGACCTGGTGAAGAAGTACGGCACGGTTACCGCCGTCCAAGGTCTGTCGCTGTCGGTGGCGCCGGGCACCATGTTCGGCTTCCTCGGTCCCAACGGCTCGGGCAAAAGCACCACCATCGGCTGCCTGACGGGCCTGCTGGACCCCACCGCCGGCCAAATCGAAATTCTCGGCCAGCGCTTCGACGCCGAGAGCGCCGCCATCAAGCGCCGCATGGGCGTGATGCCCGAAACCCTGGGCTTGTTCGACCCGCTCTACGCCCACGAGTTCCTGGCCTTCGTCGCGCGCATGTACGGTGTGAATGAAGCCACCACGCGCCAGCGCGTGACCGAGTTGCTGGATGCGCTCGAGCTGACCGATACCTCCAAGACGCTGCGCGATTACAGCACCGGAATGCGCAAACGCGTGGCCTTCGCCGCCGCCGTAATCCATTCGCCCGAGGTGCTCTTTCTGGACGAGCCGTTCGAGAGCATCGACCCCGCCGGCGTGGCCCTGATGAAGCAATGGCTCCGGCGGTTCACCGAACAGGGCCGCACGGTCTTCATGACCAGCCACGTGCTGGAAACCGTGGAGCGCTTCTGTCACCAGGTGGCCATCATCACCACGCCCGGAAAGCTGGTCTGGCAGGGGGACGTCACGGTGCTTGCCAACGATGGCGCCATCAGTCACGACGGCCAGGAATTCCGCGCTCTGGAGCCGCTCTTCCTGCACCTCACCGGTGAGCGCTACGCCGATTTGCGCTGGCTCTGAATGATCTGTTCCCAGTCCAGATCGGCCGCCATCTTCTGGCCGATCTCGACCAGCGTGGGGATTTGGGAGAGATCCGCTTCGTCGATGTCGCTTGGCAAGAGCGGGTTGAAGCTCTGCATGATTCCAGGCCACTGGCGATTTACCGCGTCATCCACCCAATCCTCGGAGGTGTCCACCAGGGTGCTGGTGGTCCAGGCGATGACCCTCAATAGGCTGTAGAGGGGAACGGGCACCGCGTAGTCAGCGGCCACTCCCGCTACAATGTGGTCCAGCACCACCCTGCCGGACGGGGGAGTGTTGGAACCCGGGTAGTAACCTGTTCCGAGTGCCACAACTCGGGTGTCCGCCGCCGTGAAGTCGTCGTATTCGAAGGCCTCGACGCAAACCTGGTAGGCGGGGTTGGCGGTTCCCCCGGCGCCCCCGTCGAAAAAGCGAATCGTTTGTCCCATGATGCCGTCAATTGGCCAATGGTCGAAGTACGTGGGCGCGCAGGCCGAAGCGACGGCCGCGTCGATTAACTTCACGCCGCCCGTGGTTTGCCGGTTCTTGAGATTGTCCTTCACGAAGAACCAGTTGTGCCCGTCCATGGCTGTGGCCGAGATCATGACGCCGATGGGACAGTCGTTGATCGTCCACGCTGCCGCTTCGCCCAAGACGCCGGCCAGAACGTCGCGCAGGTGGTTGGGGTCGTACATGAAGCCTTCCGCCACTCGCTTGGCCTGCGCGACCAAGCCGGTCGGCGTGAAGATTTCGTGGGAGCGGTCGGTGTAGACCTTCAGGATTTCGCTGGCCGGAATGCCCGCGGCCACCGCGGCCGTGAGGAGCGCGCCGGTAGAAGTTCCGCCGCAATATTGGAAGTGGTCGCGCGTCAGGCCGCCCAATTGCGATTCCAGTTTCATCAGGCAGCAGCACGGGATGATTCCTCTGATGCCTCCGCCCCGGATCGATAGTATGTTACGCAAGGTTCCCTCCATTCCATATCAAGCTTGTATGCCCAGCACGCCGCGGGCGTACTCATCGACGCTCGTGAGCTTGATTCCGAACCGGTCCACCACGGGCGCCATGTCTATGGCGTCTCCATACAGATAGCCCAGCATCAGCCCGGCAAAGGTCTTCTGCATGGGATCCGCGGCTCCATCGAATTGTGCGCGCAGCGCCTGTTCGGGCACATGTTCGATCTGAAACGGCTGGCCGCCGATCTTTTCGAAACGGGCCACGACCTCCAGTGGGCTGAGGGCCTCGGGTCCGCCAAATTCGATGGTGCGGGGCTCCGCGGCCGGAGATCGAACTGCGAGGGCGCACATTTCGGCGACATCCCGGAAGGAAACCCAACTGATCGGGCTCGTACCGGGGCCATAGATGCGCGCCGTTCGGTTGGGGTAGTCGAACCCCAGCGCGGGGCTCAGCCACACCTCCATGAACCAGCTCGCCTGGATGATGGTGAAGTTCAGGGTGGCGATGGCCTCTTCGACCTGGCGTTTGGCATCGGCCAACGGGAACGATATGGCCCGTGGCCGCCGGAACGAAACGAAAACAAACCGCGCGATGTTGGCGGCTTTGGCAGCGTTTACGAGGTTCAGTTGACCGGCTGCGTCCACGGATTCAATCGAGTCTCCAGACTGCCGGGAAAGGGTGGAGGACGCCGTCGAGATCACAGCATCCACGCCACTGCACGCGCTACTGAGAGAGCCCGGGTCTTTGAGGTCGCCAGTACATAATTCGGCGCTGCATGACCGCAGGGCGTCCAACCTTTCTTTGGCACTGGTCGAGCGAACCAGCGCCCGCACCTTTTCACCGCGCTTCGCCAGCTTTTGGCACACCGCGCTTCCGACCAGGCCGGTGGCGCCTGCAACCAGAATCATAAGTCCTCCTGAGGCTCGATTCTACACCCGCGCGTCACTCTCTGACGCGGGGAACATCGGTTGCCGCAAAATCGCTTCCCTTGAACAACAGAGGTTCGCCGGACCACTGCGCCAGAGCATACGATGCGCAGTGTCCAAAGTTAAGTCCAGCGGCGTGACGGCCCTTTCCAAAGCGCCGGAAGGCGGTACGAGCCACCGTGAGCTGCTCTTGATCGAAAGCCACGGTCTCAATCGAAGCCCTTTGCAGGAACAGGTCCAGGTCGGAGCCGGCGTCGTCACCCTTTCGCCCTTCCAAAACCATGGCCGCTTCGAGCACAGAAACCGCCGAGATCAGACG
Organism: Bryobacteraceae bacterium; assembly: GCA_049590695.1. Taxonomy (GTDB): domain Bacteria; phylum Acidobacteriota; class Terriglobia; order Bryobacterales; family Bryobacteraceae; genus Fen-178. The sequence goes on along the minus strand of JBAWDI010000894.1, from coordinate 740 downwards.
GCGGGACGATTGCTCGATCAGCGACACGAACTCACTGCGCTCAGCCTCATCCTGAAGTACGGCAAGAACCGCGGAGGTATCCAGAGTCATCGCGCCGGCACCCCCGATTCGTCGTAACCCAGGATCTCATCGGCGCTGAGTGGCGATACGATCGGCCGCTTCGCGCACCGCAACGCGATCGCATTGAGTTCGCTGGCCAGGGAACGTCCCGAACGCGCGCGGCGGAGCCGGTCGTACCTCTCCGCCACCGCAACACGAACCGCTTCGGTCAGCGTTTCCCCTGTGAGTTCCGCCAGCTTGCGGGCAAGAAGCTCGGTTTGGTCGTTTTTGATGCTGATTGGCATCGCAATTCTACCTTTCAATAATCGTATCATGAAAGGTAGAACTTGCGATAGTGTCTGGCGGCCGAAACGGGTCAGCAGGGTCAACCTGAACACTTTTCGAACCGGACGATGGGTGGCCATCTTGCAGACAACCCGCCCCGGAGTCGGGCATGATGGAGAACGGAACCATGAGCCGCGTGCTCCAACTCGGCGACACGCAGGTCGACGATACCACGCTGGCAGATCTCTGTCGGCGGTACTGCGTTCGGGAGCTCTCTTTCTTCGGGTCAGCGGCCCGCGGAGAGATGCGGCCCGCGAGCGACATCGACATGCTGGTCGAGTTCCTGCCGGATGCCGACATCGATCTGGTGGACTACGCCGGCTTGATGTTGGATCTCTCAGATCTCCTCGGGCGGA
>JBAWDI010000893.1:0-11911 GCA_049590695.1 Bryobacteraceae bacterium | reverse complement strand
GATCGCCGGAGTTACATGCCCGTGACGTTGTGGCAGTCTTTTAGGGTGACCACGCTGCCGTCGGCGGTCTTGATATGCGTGTTGACGAAGGTCCAGTGGTCGGCGCACTGAATGGCGCCGGCGGTCTTCGCCTCGATATCCAGGTTCTTGAACTCGAAATTCTCCAGCGGCGAATCCTTGTAGGAACCTACCGAGAAAGCCCGTTGCGCATCCGACGCCTTGATGTCCGAGATCTTGACGTTCCGAAAATGCGGCAGCCCCTTCTCGGGTGACACTGCCTCGGTCAGCACCTTCCAGTAGTCCGGCGGGTTCGTGATTCCCTCCGGCATCTTGGCGTAGCTGTAGCTGGGGTTCCAATTCAATGTGATACTGATCGGCGTGGCCACGCCCTGCATATCGAAATCGTGCATCACGATGTTTTCGATGGTGCCGCCGCGCGTGCTGGCCGACTTGAAGAGAATCCCGTTCGGCACGGGCCGCAACACATGGATGCGGTACGCTTCCACGTCGCGAATTCCGCCCGAAGTCTCGCTGCCGATGGTGATTCCGGCGGCGCCTCCGCGCACGGTGCAGTCGCGGATCACGATCTTCTCCGTGGGACGGTTGACGCGCAGACCGTCGGCGTCGCGGCCGGCCTTGAGGCAGATGTCGTCGTCGTTGTTATCGATGTCGCAGTGTTCCACCAGCACGTTCGAAGAGGAGTCGATATCGATGCCGTCGGTGCTGGGACCTTTGCCGCCGATGTTGTTGCGGATGGTGGTCCCATCCACGTGCACCCGTTGCGAGTAGCAGATGTGCACCGTCCAGAAGCCGGAGCGCCGCAGTTCCAGGCCCTGGAGATCCACGTCCGAGGATTTGTAAATCACGATGAGGCGGGGCCGCTGGCAATCGTAATCGGCGGCCCACCGCAGGCCTTTCGGCTCATACTCCTTGCGGAGATCCCAGTACTTGTCCCACCAGATTTTGCCCTCGCCATCGATCACGCCCTTGCCGGAGATCTTCACGTGCGATTGCTCATACACGTTGATGAGGGCGGCCGGCCACTTCATCTCAACCCCGGCGACGCGCGTCTGCATCACCGGATAGGCCGCGAGGTCCTGTGCGCCGTGGAGTTCAACGCCTGCGTCCACGCGCAGTTCGGTGCCCGACTTCAGGAACAACGATCCGGTCAGGTAAACTCCAGGCGCGAAGACAACCGTGCCGCCGGTTTTGGCGGCTGCGTCGATGACCTTCTGAATAGCCGCCGTATCGAGGGTCTTCCCGTCTCCTTTAGCTCCGTAAGCGCCAGCGTGGAACTCGGCCCCATGGACCGTGCACAGTGTCAAAAACGCGCAACAAATCGCGATTCTCATTATTTCCCTCCGGCTTCGATAGTTGTGGTGGCGGCGGCCAGGCCCGGCGAGGAAGCGGTCACCACGATCCGCCCCGCGCCGCTGGCTTTCACAATGGCGAGGCACTGGCCCTGGAACGCATGGCGCTCGGATGCCTGGAAAGGCTCGTGGCTGGCGTTGTCCGCGCTATCCACGGCAGCGACGACGCCCGGACCCGTCGTCCGGAACGCGACCAGTTGGTCCGCGCCCGGCACCAGCACGCCGTTCTCATCCACCACGCTGGCGGTGACATCGACGACATCGTCCCAATCGGGAGCGAGCTTCCCGCGATCGGCGGCCAGCACGAGCTTGGCGGGCTTGCCCGCGGTGCGCAGCTCATGCGTGGCGACAATCTGCCCCTTGTTCCTGCCAATGGCCCGGATGGTTCCCGGCTCGAAGGGCACACTCCAATTGCGAGCGGCGTCATCGGCCGGGTGCGGTTTCGTTCCCAGCGATTTGCCGTTGAGCACCAGTTCCACCTCTTCGCAGTTGCTGTACACCTCGACGTTCTCGGTGTGGGCCGCGGCGCTGGCGGGCGTCCAGTCGTCGAACAGCGTCTGCGCGTGGCGCCGGACGGTCTGTTCATAACCGGGATCGATGGGTGCGGCCTGCTGCGGCGCCACCCGGCGGACCATGTGAACCATGGGCTGGTCCGACCACCAGCTCTGCCGTTCATACCCCACCGGTTTGACGGCGCCGGTGTGGTCCAGCAGGCCGGAACCGGCGATGACATTCGGCCAGAGCCGCGATTCGCCGATGTAATCGATGCCGCTCCATAGGAACTGGCCGGCATAGGGCGGGTTGTCGCGCAGGGCCAGCCAGGTGCTGAGTTCGCCGTGATTCTCAGTGCCGAGGATCTTGCGCGTGGGCTTGGCCGCGTGCGCGGCGAGGATTTCGTTTTCCCGGTAGTTCTGCCCGATCACATCCAACAAGTCGGCCAGGCCGTCTTCATAATCGTGGCTGGCGTTGGGCCGGAAGAGCGCCTGCGTGACCGGGCGCGTGGGGTCGGCCTGGTGAAACACGCCAATCAGTCCTTTGAGAATGCCGATGGCGAGTTCAGATTGAGGCGTATCGTGAATCTCATTGCCCGCGCTATAGACCACGATGCTGGGGTGGTTGCGATCTCGCAGGACGGTGTCGTGGGTGTCGGTGAGCGACCAGTCGCGGAAGTAGAGATGGTAGTCGTAAGGGTTCTTGGCCACCGTCCAGCAGTCGAACATTTCGTCCATGACGAGGAAGCCCATGCGGTCGCAGAGATCCAAAAACTCCGGCGCGGGCGGGTTGTGGGCGGTGCGGATGGCATTCACACCCAGCCGCTTCAACTGTTCCAGGCGACGTTCCCAGATGCCGAGCGGCACCGCCGCGCCCACCGCCCCGCCATCATGGTGCAGGCAGACGCCCTTGAGCTTGAAATTCTTGCCGTTCACCCAGAATCCGGTGGCGGCATCGAAATGAAACTCGCGAATGCCGAAAGGGACCACCTCGTCATCCAGCGTGGTCTTTCCGGCGCGAACGCTCGCCGCGGCGCGGTAGAGCGCGGGGTGGTCGAGGTTCCAGATATCGGGAGACTTGACGGCAATCTCCTGCTCGAAGTCCGCCGATTTCCCGGCGGCGACCGCTTGCGGCGCGGTCTCGGCGGTCTTGACGGTCTTGCCGTCGGGGCCGAGGATGGCGACTTCGAACGTCACCGTGCGGGCCACATCGGACTGGTTGACGACGGTGGTTTGGACGCGCACCGTGGCTTCGCCGGCCGCCACTTGGGGCGTGGTCACGAAGGTGGCCCATTGATCCAGATGGACGGGGTCGGTGGCCAGCAGGCGGACGTGCCGGTAGATGCCCGCGCCGGCATACCAGCGCGACGCCGGCTGGCCGGAGTTATCGGCGCGCACCGCGAGCACGTTGGGGGTCTTCGCGCCGAATGTCACGTGCCCGGTCAACTCGTAGCGGAAGCTGACGTAGCCATAGGGCCGTTTTCCGAGGCGGAAACCGTTGATCCAGACCTCGCTGTTGGCCATGACGCCGTCGAACTCGACGAACACGCGCCGTTTGGCGTAATCCGCCGGAAGGGTGAAATGTTTCCGGTACCAGCCGATGCCGGCGGGAAGAAAGCCGCCCGCGCCGCCCGCGGGATTCTTCTGATCGAACGGACCTTCGATGCTCCAATCGTGGGGCACGTTCAGGGCGCGCCACGCGGCGTCCGCGAACTCGGGCTGTTCGGCGCCCGGTGCGTCGGCTTTGAGGAAGCGCCAATCGGAGTCGAAGGAAACAGTGGTCCGGACGAGCCCTTTTACCGGGGCCGCCGCCAGCAAGAGTGGGATCAACCACGAAACCACGCGCGCCATAAAACCTCCTGAGCAGTTTTGCCAGTCGAAACCTAGATTATCGTTATAGCGGGGGTTTGGCAACGGTGGACGGCCATTCCCCGTCCGGGTCTCGCCGCCGTTGGCACCAAGTAGGCCTTTCGGAACGGATCCGAATGCGTTCCGGTGCCATGTCCTTGCCGCGCTCCTGTGCGAGTTTCACATCGCGCCGGAACTGCGCGCCTTCTACCGGGTTCCGCAACATTGGAGTTCAAACTGCTGCAAACCGGACGCCGGCTCCCTGAGCAAGCCGTCCCGATAAGGTATCGCCCTATTCAGGCCGCGGGTTCTGATGTATTCCACTTTCCGCGCTTTCGATGCCAAAGTGCGGTCAGAGGCTCAATGGAGTGATAAGCACCTGCCGATATAGCACGCCCCCAACACGGCCAGTCTGTCCTGCGTAACCGATGAGCATCGGCAGGTAATGCAGGATTCGCTGCTCGCCCTTTCGCCCAGCGAACGCGGAAGCTTGGTCCGCTTTTATGTCCAGGGGGGCGACGGACAGCGAATCTGCCGGGAGCTTTGCACGACCCCGGCGGAGTTCCGCTATCGGGATGGCACGAACACGCCGATATGTTGAGCAGAATGGATTTGTCAATTCGCAGGCCGGTTGGAGGACTCGCCCTGGTGGCGTGCCTGTGCCTGGCGACAAACGGGTGCAACCGCGGGCCGGACAGCCACCTCATTACGTCGATTGGACAGATGTCCCGCCTGCCCGCCCAGACCGACAGCGGCGGCTATCCCACTCAATTCCAGGGTTGGGTCACCGTGCCGGACAAGGCCTCGAATCTGCTGTGCGTAGAGGACGCCACCGGCGCGGCGCGAGTGGACCTGGTCGGCTCATCGGAGAGCTTCCAGCCAGGAGACCGAGTCGAGATTACCGGTGTGGTTGTCTCCGGAGGCTCGGCTCCCTTGGTCAGATCGTGGAAGGCACGGCGGCTGCCCGGATCGCACAAGTTGACTCCGGCCGCGGCGTCGGTCGTGGATGTCGCCGCGGGCCGCACTGGCTTTCACCTGGTGGAACTGGAAGCCGTCATACGCTCCGTGGGGCAGGATCAGATGGGCCGGGCCATTCTCAGGCTGGCCGCCGGCGGACAGGTCATCACCGCGCGCGTGAACGAATCCGATTCCGGGCGGCTGGAATCGATGGTGGGAGGGCGCCTCCGGGTGCGGGGTGTGGCCACCCAGATCGCCGATCTTTTCTACGGTAGGCTCGGACGGGCACAATTCTGGATTCTATCCGGCAGGAGCGACGTCGATCTGATCAGTGCGGCGCGGCCTGCCAGTGAGATCCCCATTGAATCGGCCGCGGCAGTGGCGGCTCTTCCGGCCAAGGCATTGCCGGAGAGGCGGATCCACCTGCATGGAGCGGTGCGGTCCGATCCCCTCGACGCCAGCCTGTGGTTGAGCGATCGGACCGGATCGCTGCGGCTGGAACTGGCGCCCGGCGTCTCCCAGTGGAACGCCGATGCAGTCGACGTGTTCGGCTATGCCCGTGCGGACAACGGGGTTGTGCAACTGGCGGATGCCATGGTTGCCTCGCCGGCTCCAGCCGGACTCCGAACTCGCGAGAACAAGTTATTGACCACGGCAAAGGAGGTGAAGTCGCTGAGCGTCGAAGAGGCGGCCTCCTCCCTGCCTGTACACATCCGGGGCGCCGTCACCTATTTCGACCCGGATCAGCGTCTGCTGTTCGTGCAGGACGAAACCGCGGGTATCTTCGTCTTTTCGCCCCAGGCCCAGCCCTGGAAGATCGCCCCGCGTGACCTCGTGGACGTAGAGGGCGTCAGCGTGCCGGGAGATTTCAGCCCGATCATCAAGGCGGCGCGGGTCGCGCGAGTCGCGGCGGGTTCCATGCCTCGCCCGGTCATAGCGGAGCTCGCCGACTTGCTCACGGGAGTGGAAGACGGCAACTGGGCGGAAGTCGCAGGCATCGTCGAGAAAGTCGAAAGATCGGGCAAACTTGTAGCAGTGACGCTGAGCCGCGGCGCCTACAGATTTACTATTTATGTCCTTGACCCTTCCGAGCGCCTCGCCGCGGCGGCGGACGACACCGTGCGGGTACTCGGTGACTGTGCCGCTATCTTCAACGCCCGGCGCCAGATCGTCGGGATCAAGTTCTTCGTTCCCGGTCCCGAGTACGTCCAAGTCACGGAACGGCCGCCGAACGCGGCCACTTCGCCGCCCCGGCGCATTGAGGACCTGCTGCGTTTCACCCCGGGGGAGAAAACCGGACATCGCGTGCGCGTGCGCGGAATCGTCACGCTCTCGCTTCCTCAAGGACCTACCTATATTGCCGATGCGAGCGGGGGCCTTCCCATCCGAAACCACGAAGAGGTGCACCTGACGCCTGGGGACGTAGTGGATGCGGTGGGGTTCCAGCAAGCTGCCAGCTTTGGCCCCGAGTTGCGCGATGCGCAGATTCTGCGGATCGCGGGGGGCGGGCGCCCCGTTCCACGGCGCATTACGGTGGAAGAGGCGCTGGAGACCGCGCCCGAAGCCCAACTGCTGGAGATCGACGCAGTTCTGGTGGAACAGCTCAGCCTGGGCGCCGGCCAAGTGTTGGTGTTGCAGGGGGGCGGGCGGCTGTTCCATGCGGCTTGGCCGGCGGGGATTGAGCCTCCCTCCATCGGCCGGGGCAGCATGGTCAGGGTCACCGGCATCTGTTCGCTCGAAGGCGAGGAGCGTTTTGGATATGTGGGGGCAGAGTCGCTGACGCTGCTGCTGCGGAGCAAAGACGACATCCAGGTGATCAAGCCTGCCGCGTGGTGGACCACCGCACGCCTGGTGATGCTGCTGGTGTGGTTGGCGGCGCTGGCTATCGCGGCGCTCTGCTGGGTTACGTTCTTGCGGCGGCAGGTGAGGATTCAGACGCAAGTAATTCGCGGGAAGCTCGACCAGGAGGCGGCGTTAAAAGATGCGGCCGAGCAAGCCAGCCGCTCCACGAGCGCGTTTCTGGCCAACATGAGCCACGAGATCCGAACTCCGATGAATGGCATTCTGGGCATGAACGAGTTGCTGCTAGGCACCTCGCTCGACCAGCGCCAGCGGCGCTACGCGTCGATTGTGCGGGACAGCGCCGATTCGCTGCTCGGCGTTCTGAACGACATCCTGGATTATTCCAGAATCGAGGCCGGCAAGCTGGTATTGGAGAAGGTGGACTTCGATCTCCGCAGCCTTGTCGAGAGCACCGCGGACCTATTCGCGGCGAAAGCGCAACAAAAAGGCCTGGAGTTGGTCTGTTTCATCGATCCCGAGGCGCCCACGAGCCTGCGGGGCGATCCGGGGCGCCTGCGCCAGACCCTCACCAACCTGGTGGGAAACGCCGTGAAGTTCACGGAAAAGGGCGAGGTTTCCATCGCGGTCGGTCCGGAAGGCGACGGCAGCACCCTGCGATTCGAGGTAAGCGATACCGGGATCGGCATCGCCGAGGCCAGCCGCGAACTGCTCTTTCAGCCCTTCTGCCAGGCCGATTCCTCCACCACGCGCCGCTTTGGCGGCACCGGTCTGGGTCTGTCCATCGTGCAACGCATTGTCTCCTTGATGGGCGGCCGGGTGGACTTCGAGAGCGAGGAGGGCCGCGGTTCGAAGTTCTGGTTTTCCGTCCCGTTGGAGAAGCAGGAGGCAGCCGCGCATGCCGAGCCGCTCTCGCTCCGCGGCCATTCCGTGCTGGTCTTCAGCTCCAACGCCACCGTGCGCCGCGTTTTGAGCCGGATGCTGACGTCGTGGAAGTGTGAGTTTGAAGAAGCTTCGGATTGGGAGGCGGCACTGGAAAGCCTGCGGCGAGGGGCAGGAGCGCGGTTTGCCGCGGTGCTGGTGGACATTCGTGGAACGGGGGGTGAAGCCGCGGACCTCGCCGCCCGGTTCCGCGGTTCGGAATGGGACGGCATCTCCCGGATCGCCTTGACGCCGCTGGCCAGCGGGGACGAGGACGACTACTGGCGCAGACTGGGCTTCGCCTCAAGAGTGGCCAAACCGCTCAAGCAGGGGGAATTGGCGACCTGCCTGGCCCAGGTTCTCGGCTCGGCCGAAAGACCGGCGCCGGCGGCCTGGAAACGGCCGGAGGCATCGCCCGTTCAGCGCGCCCGGCGCGCCGGTTACCGGATTCTGGTGGTAGAGGACAATCCTGTCAACCAGTTGGTGGCTCTCAAATTTCTCGAAAGACTGGGGTACCAGGCGGATGTGGCGGCAGATGGCCTCCTCGCTCTTCAGGCCCTGGGGGAGGCCGATTACGATCTGGTCCTGATGGACTGCCAGTTGCCGAACATGGATGGCTATGAAGCCACGCGGCACATCCGCCGGCCCGACAGCCAGGTTCGCGACCACCAGGTCCCCGTCATCGCCATGACAGCCCACGCCATGACCGGCGACGGGGCGAAGTGCCTGGCGAGCGGAATGAACGACTACCTCACCAAACCGTTCAAACAAGCCGACCTGAAAGGCATGTTGGAGAAATGGCTGGCTGTGCGGCCGAGGGCGACGGTCGCCGAGGGGGCGACTGCGGAGCCAGGCAGAGCGGAGCGCCAGGAGGCGCAGTGTCCCCCTGAAGTCCAAACGCCGCAGATATCTGTTTCGCCGAGGTAGCCTGCCGGCACTCCAGGAGGTCCCGTTCGACACCGGCCCGGACAACCCCGCCGGCCGGAAGCAAAACGGTCGAGGAAAGCGCACCTGCGGTTGGCTATGCAGTCGCCTGCCCGGCGCCGGTGCGTCCTATTGCAGTGCCCTGGCAATCGCCGCTTCCGCCAGGGGGGCCATGAGTTCATACCCTTTGGCGTTGGGATGGAGTCCGTCGCCCGAATACCCATCCTTTAACATGCCCTTCTCGTCCACCAGGGCCGAGTAGTAATCCACATACTCGGCATGGACCCTGGCCGCATATTCGCGCAGCCACGCGTTCAGTTTCAAAACATCCGCCGGGGGACGCTGTTCACTCTGCTTCCGGCTGGTGTAATCGCTGATCGGTGTCACGGAACAAAGGATCGCCTTGACACCGTGCGCGCGTGCCAGGTCCGTCATCGCCTGAATGTTTTCCTCGATCATGGCGAGCGTCTCCGGCCCGGTATTGCGGGCGATGTCGTTGGTGCCGGCCAGCAGGATGAATGCCGCGGGCTCCAGATCGATCACGTCCGGGAACATTCGAACCAGCATCTGCGGAGTGGTCTGCCCGCTAATGCCGCGATTCACGTATGGCTTGCCGGGGAACGACTCCGCCAGCTTCCACATGTCTGTAATGGAGTCGCCAAGAAACACGACACGCTTCGGCTCCCGCGGCTGCGTCTTCAAAGCTTCATTGGCGGCGTGATAGCGGCCAAGCTGGTTCCAATCCTGGAGCTGATCGGCGAGAGCCTGCGCCGTCGCCGGCAGGCAGCAGTTGGCCCTGGCAGGCCGGTATTCTTCCACCAACTGGCACTGGGCGGCGCCGGACGCCAGAAGACCCGCGAAGAGTAAACGAAACATGATTCGGTGCATGGATGTTCTCCCTAATAGTGCGTGTGGTTGGCTATCGAATTCCTGCGGTACTCGGAATCCCGCTTGACGGTCTTGGGCTTCACGTGGCGATACCCGTACACGCGCAGCACTGTGCGGTCATTGGTGATCACCTGCTCCGCGCCGTTGCCCAGAAAATCGAACATGTGGTAGACGGGGTCTTTGAAGTACAACGTGCACTTGCCGTCGTCCTCCAGCTTGAATTTGTACCAGAAGAATTCCTTTTTCCCGTCTCCGTACCAGTCGCCGCGGACGAAATTCGGGTTGCCGGTCACGGGATTGCGCGGCCACTTCGAGAGCAGGTTGCCGAGGTTGTCGAACCAGTAAAGCTGCGCGCCCAGACCGCCCCGCCCGCCGTACGTGCGTCCGTTGGCCACAATCTGCGGGGTCTTCATGCCCTTGAGGATGTAGCCGGCGGTGATCTGCTGCGTGTGGTCGGCCAGGTTCTGCCACAGCATCTCACCGGTCATCGCGCGGTAGGCCAGCGCGCCCACGTCGCTCTGCCCCGTGATCAGCTCCAGCTTGCCGTCGCCATTGATGTCGAAGAACTCCATCGCGTCCATGTGATCGTGGTTGTCGTCGAAAAGGCGATAGTTGTTCCAGATGGTGTTCCCCTTGGAATCCAGGCACAGGCCGCTGAGCAGCACCTCGTCGATTCCGTCGCCGTTGAGATCGATGGGGTAAATGTAGTGTCCGAAGAAATCTTTCTTGCGCTGCTCGGTGTGCTGCCAGATCTGCTTCAGCTCGCGGTCGTAAGCGGTCAGGCTGATGGTGCCGCCGGAATCCGTGAACACCAGCAGGTTGTCGGCGTAGCCCGGATGGAACTTGGCGATGGCGGTGCGGAAGTTGTTATACACGTGCGGCAGGGGCGGCGTGGGCCACTCCACTTTGTGCTTGATGGCGCCGGTGCGGCCGTCCGCCATCACCAGCCACTCTTTGCCATCGATCATTCGCCAGTGCACCACCTCGGCGTAACCGTCCTGGTCGAAATCCCAAATCGAGCCGGGCGCTTCGAACTCGCCGCGCTGGCGGGCGCCTTCCGCGGGCGCATCCCAGTGCCACAGCTCCTTGCCGTCGTTGTTGTACATGTAGGCCGAGTAGTTCGAGGTAATCACCAGGAAGTCCGGCTTGCCGTCGCCATCCACGTCTCCGAATTTCACGATGTTGGCCGCGGGAATGGTGTAGTCCTTCAGCAGTTCCACTTCTTCGGGAAGCTCCAGCGGCTTCAGGTCCTTCTCCTCGAAGTTGGGGTTCTTCGAGAGCACCAGCACGTCGAGCGTGGGCCGCGGGCTGATGGCGGTGAGGCGAATCTCCGCCACGCCTTTCTTCAGTTGAAACGTGCCGCTGCCCTTCCAGGCGAGCGGCCCATTGCCGAACACGTCCGCGCCGAGCTGCCCGTCCACCGAGACTTTGAACCCGCTGGTAGCGGTCCCCTGGCTGCGCACGAACAGGCGATAAGCGCCGGCTTCCGGGATCGTCGCCTTGGCCACGGCGTCTTCCTTCGAAACCAGGTCGATGACGCTGTTGTTGAAGAACCAGGCGGTGCCGGCATTTCCGAAGCCGCCGCCGGTGGTGTCGCCGGCGGGGATCTGGTCGTAGAATTCCGACGCGTCCACCACCACCGTGCCAGGCGGTTGGTGCGCGGGAGACACCGGCCCCGCCAGCATGGCCGAAGCGCACGCCGCCAGAAGAATCACCAACACACGGGAATTGCAATTTCGAATTTGCATGGCCGATCCGTCATTTATCCGGGAAAGAGAAAATGGGTCGAATGTCGACGGGGATATCCGCCGTCGCGCCGAGCGCGCTCTTCAGCTCCGCCGGCATCTTGTCGTACTTGGCGAACCAGGCTTCCGCGCGGGCGCGGTCGCCGGTGGCTTCCGTCTCGAGCAGTTCCTTCGAAAGCTGCGCCAGCGCCGCGGGCATGCGTGCGTAGTCGATGGCGTAGCGCCCATCCGCGCGCGCCAGCGCCCGCTGCTCCAGCAGGTAGTTGAACTCCATCATCTCCGCCCGCCCGTGCGCTTCGCCCGTTCCAAACCGCAGCGCACGGAAGAAATCCGCCACGAAGGAGGCGTAATACTCCTCGAGCCGGTCTTTGGGCAGCGCGCCATGATCCGCCAGCCACGCCAGGCCGAACATTCCCACGGCGTCGGCCTTGCCCTCTTCGAGCCCCGCGGACACCGGGCCAAGGGCTTCGCGGATGTCCACTACCTTCCCGTCCTTGCGGGCGAACGACGGCCCCAACCCGTGCGCAATCTCAAGCAGCACCGTGCCCGTCAGGTATCCCTCGGCCGAAACCTTCTCGGCCTGGCCCGGCTGCATCATCTTCTGCGCCAAGGGCAGGATGATATTCGCGACGCGCGCGTCCATGAAATTCTTGAAGAAGATTTTCTTGCTGCCCTTCTCCTGGTGGACCCGCGGATCGTTGGGCAGGTTGTCGGCCACGGCCTGGTAGCCATAGCGCAGATCGCCCGCGCGGTAGGGCGCGTCCATCACTTCCATGGGAGTGGCGCGGCCGCGTTTCGAAGGACGGTCGGCCCCCTCCAGCGGCAGCGCATCCTGGATGTCCGGCACGTACTTCTGGTAGAGGGCCAGCTTGCGGCTCTCCTCTTCGTTGCGGATCAGAACGGCAGCCCCGTAAGAGGTCTTCACGCCCAGCAAATCGTCCAGGTAGGTTTCGTAAGGCGCGAAGAT
>JBAWDI010000892.1:0-2653 GCA_049590695.1 Bryobacteraceae bacterium | reverse complement strand
GGGCATACGCGCCCGCACACCGCCGGCAACGCGTTGGTGCTCTACAGAATCTGGTACGAGCGCTGGATGTCTCTCCGCTGGAGGGCCGCGATAAATCCGGGAAAATCGATCCCCACCGGACACCCTGGTACGCAGCGCGGCTTCTTACAGCGCAGGCAGCGCTCCGACTCGTGCAGGGCCCCTTCCAGATCCAGCCCCAGCGCCACCTCTTCGAAATTATGCCGGCGCACTTCCGGCGGCTGCTGCGGCATGGGCGCGCGCTCGGGCTGGATGCTCCTGAGGTTCTTGGGGACCAGCGGCTTGGGCGCCGCGGCAACCGGCTGGGGCAGCTCGCACGTCGAGAGTGGGGGCCGGCCACCCGATTCCGCCGGCATTTTCAGGCTGGCCAGTGCCGCCGATTCGCTCCGGTACCGCGCCAGCGCCGCCTTCTCCTCGTGCTCGAAGCGCTTCTGCCGCAGCGCCAGCTCGTCGAAACTCACCAGGTGCCCGTCGAAATCCGCGCCGTCCACGCAGGCGAACTTCATCTTTCCGCCCACCGTCACGCGGCACGACCCGCACATCCCCGTGCCATCCACCATGATGGAATTCAAGCTCACAATGGTGGGGATACCCGACGGCCGGGTCACTTCGCAGCAGGCCTTCATCATGGGAAGCGGGCCAATGGCCACCACCTCGCGCACGTCCTGGTTGGCGCCGATGACGTCCGCGAGCGCGTGTGAGACGAACCCCTTGCGCCCGTAACTGCCGTCATCGGTGGTGACGATCAGCTCATCGCTGAATTCGCGGAGATGGTCCTCCCAGAACATCAAGTCGCGGTTGCGGAAGCCCACAATCGAAATGGTGCGGTTGCCGGCGTTCTTGTACTCGCGCAGTTGGGGATAGACCGGCGCGACGCCTAGGCCGCCGCCCACCAGCACCACGGTCCCATCCAATTCCCGTATGTGGCTGGGCAGCCCCAGCGGACCGACGAAATCGAGAATGAAGTCGCCTTCTCGCAGGGCCATCATCTCGATGGTGGTCTTGCCGACCGCCTGAATGACCACGGTGACCGTGCCCTGGCTGGCATCGAAGTCGGCCACGGTAAGCGGAATGCGTTCGCCATGCTCGTCGAGGCGAGCCATGATGAAATGTCCGGGACGGACCGCGCGCGCGACATCCGGGGCCTGGACGTCCCAGAGAAAGGTTGTCGGGCCGAACTGTTTTCTCTGAGTGATGAGAAACACTACACCCCCCTAACGGCGATTGTAGCAAAATTCGGGGAAAGGAATCCAGAGGTGTGAAAAGGCGGGGGGTGGCGCAACTGGGGGGTATGTGGGTGCAGGTGTGTGTACGAACGATTTCGCACGACGGGTCGAATGCCGGGCCGTTGCGGGCCCGGTCCGGTCGGGCAGCCCTTGGAATCGAGACCCTGCCGGTAGAGACACGGGTAAACTGCCAGTTTCCTGCCGGTGGCGATTGGGTTAGTCGCCCGGTGCGGACGAGTGGCAACGGCGCACTCCCCCGGTGGAGCTGGCAGTCTGCAACCGGGACGGGCCGAACGACGGTACAATGCTTCCGAATGCCGAAGAACCAGCCGCCCATGCCCGATGATCCCGCACCCCCGACTGGCGAAATTGTCCTGTACCAGACAGAAGACGGCCGCACGCGGGTCGAGTGCCGCTTTGTCGACGAAACGCTCTGGCTGAGCCAGGCGCTCATTGCGGAATTGTTCCAGAAGGATGTCCGGACCGTCAACGAGCATCTCCAAAACATCTACCAGGAAGGGGAGATCGAAGAGCAGGCAACTATCCGGAAATTCCGGATAGTTCGCCGGGAAGGACCGCGCGAAGTCGGGCGGGAAATCGAGCATTACAACCTCGACGCCATCCTGGCCGTGGGTTATCGGGTGCGGTCGGAACGCGGAACGCAGTTCCGCCACTGGGCGACGGAACGCTTGAGCGAGTATCTGGTGAAGGGATTCACCCTGGACGACCTGCGCCTGAAGAACCCGCCCGTCGAAGGCTCGGGGGTTCCCGACTACTTCGACGAGCTCCTGGAGCGGATCCGCGACATACGCGCCAGCGAGAGACGCATGTACTTGCGCGTGCGCGAGATCTTCAGCCTGGCCGGCGACTACGACCCCGGACGCAGGGAGACCATGGAGTTTTTCCAGATGATTCAGAACCGGCTGCACTTCGCCGCGACCGGCCAGACGGCGCCGGAGTTGATTGCGGGCCGTGCCGACCACTCCAAACCGAACATGGGCTTGACCTCCTGGAAGGGGGGCGTGGTGCGGAAAGCGGACGTGACGGTGGCCAAGAACTATCTGACCCAGGAGGAAATCGGGGAGCTGAACCCCATCGTGACGATGTGGCTCGATTTTGCGGAGGATCAGGCGCGCCGCCGCAAGCAGGTGTTTCTGAAGGACTGGGAGACTAACTCCCCGGTGAACTTCTCGCTGGTGAACTGCGACCCCTGGTCGCTGTTGAAGATGTCCGGCCGTCCCCGCCGCAGCGCCCGCTTCAGCGCCTCCACACAAAACTCCACCTCCATCGTCGGCGACAGCGACCAGCTCAGTACGAACCGGCTGAACCAGTCCATTACCACGACCAGGTACAAGAAACCCTGCGCCATCCGGATGTACGTGATGTCAGTGCTCCACACTTGGTTGACG
>JBAWDI010000891.1:0-4576 GCA_049590695.1 Bryobacteraceae bacterium | reverse complement strand
CGGGGAAAACGGCTGTTGGGGAGCGGAGAGGCGAAGCGTTCAGCGCTCCCGGTTGCGATGTTCAGTGCCGGGCATGCCGGTGGTGGGCAAGGCTGGGAATCGGATCACTTGGAACCATTTTTTTGTGCCTGGAACAAGGCCGGGCCCAGGGGGCACCCCCAATCGGCCGCAGATTGCCAATCTGCCCCACAATTGTGATACGGTAGGTCTTTCACTGGAATTGGAGGACTTGGTAATGATGGAGGCCCTCGGTCTTATTGAAACGAAGGGGTTGGTGGGTGCCATCGAAGCCGCCGATGCCATGTGTAAGACCGCCAACGTGGTCTTGCAAGGCAAGGAATTCATCGGCGCCGGACTGGTTTGCGTGACGGTCCGCGGCGATGTTGGCGCGGTGAAAGCGGCGACGGACGCGGGTGCGGCCGCGGCCCGGCGCGTCGGCGAGCTGATCAGCGTCCACGTCATCCCGCGGCCGCATGAGGAGGTGGAAAGGATCCTCCCCACTGGCGGCGTCACGAAGTAGCGGCCGATGATCGAGGACAAAGACCTTCTCTCGATCCAAGAAGTCCGCACCAAGGTCGAGAAGGCCTATTCCGCCTGGCTCGAATACCGGACTTTTTCCCAGGAGCGAATTGACGCCGTCGTCGAGCGCATGGGAGCCGTGGCGCGCGCCAATGCCAAGCGCCTCGCCGACATGGCGGTCGAAGAAACCGGCTACGGCAACGCCCCGGACAAGTACGTCAAGAATCTGCTGTGCGCCGACCGGCTGCCGCGGTGCATGCGCGGCATGAAAACCGTCGGCATTCTGCGCGAGCTGCCGGAAGAAAAGATGGTGGAGATCGGCGTTCCCATGGGCGTGGTGGCGGCCATCCTGCCGACCACCAATCCCACCTCCACGGCCATTTACAAGACACTGATTTCGCTCAAAGCGGGGAACGCCGTCGTGCTCAGCCCGCATCCGCGCGCGCACCAATGCACGTGCTCGACAGCGGCCATTCTGTACCAGGCGGCGGTGGAAGCCGGCGCTCCCGAGGGCATCATCCAATGCGTCGATAACGCCACGCTCGAAGCCACCAACGCGCTCATGCGGCACGAGCGCACGGGCGTGATCCTCTCCACCGGCGGCGCGGGCATCGTGAAAGCCGCCTATTCCAGCGGCAAGCCGGCGTTTGGCGTGGGCCCCGGCAACGTTCCGGTGCTGATCGATACCTCGGCCGACCTGGAAGAAGCGGTCGCCAAAGTCGTCGCCGGCAAGTCCTTCGATTACGGTACGGTCTGCTCCAGCGAGCAGGCGCTGGTCGCGGAAGCCCCGCTGCGCGACCGCATTCTCAGCCTGCTCAAAGCCAACAGGGCATATATCGCCAACGACGCCCAGAAGCAGGCGCTCGGCAAGCTGCTCATCCTGCCGAACTGGACGGTGAACCCGCAGTGCGTGGGCCAGTCCGCCGCAAAGATCGCCAGGATGGCGGGTTTCGAAGTGCCGCCGGATACCTCCATCATCTGCGCCGAGCTGGAGGGCGTCGGGAAGCAGTATCCGCTCTCCGCCGAGAAGCTTTCGCCGGTGCTCTCGCTCTACTTCGTCAAGGACTACCATGCGGCCCTGGACACCTGCTTCGCGCTGCTGAAGTTCGGCGGCATGGGCCACACCGCCGTGATCCACTCGAAGAACGACCAGCGCACGCGGGAATATGCCATGCGCATGCCGGCCATGCGCGTGCTGGTGAATACGCCCGCGCCGCACGGCTCCATCGGCATCACCACCAATGTCTTTCCCGCGATGACGCTGGGTTGCGGCGCCATGGCGGGGAACATCACCTCCGACAACGTCGGCCCCCAGAACCTGATTAACATCAAGCGGCTGGCCTACACCGCGCGCCAGCCGCAGGAGGCGTTCGAGATGCCCATCGATTACAACGCCGCGGGGCCCATAGGGCACCCCGCCACGGCGGGATCTCCCTCTTCCAACCCGATTGAGCGCAGTGCCGTGACCGCCGCCGTCGAGCGGTATCTGGCGTCCCGCGGAGTGCCGGTGGCCGCGCCGGCCTCCCAGCCGGTCTCTTTCGTGGTCTCGAATACCGTGGACCGGTATCTGGCGTCGCGCCGGGTTCCAGTTGCGGCGCAGCCCGCGGTCCCGTCTTCCGTGGTGCCGAATGTTACGGCCCAGGTTGTGGACCGCTTCCTGGCCCGGCGCGGCGTGGCCGCATCCAAGACCGAATTTGGCTGACTGACAGGTTCAGGCGCGGTTGCGTCTTGTCCCGTAGGATCGCCAGCGCGGGCGCCGGAGACGGCCCGCTCACAACCCGCGCCTCCACCCAAGCCGGTGGATTTTGTAGCGGAGGCCGATGTGCGCGCCGCCATCCAAGAGAACCGCAAGATTTACATCGGGCCGAAGACGATTGTTACGCCCTCCGCCCGCGACCTGGCCGGCCCCTCCGACATTCTGGTGCTGGCTCAGGGCTGAGGCAATTACGTGGATTTGAATCTCGACACACTGAAGCAGGAAGTTCTGGAGTATCTCGATGCGGCCGGATTCGCGGTCTTCCACGGCAGCCCCGGGGGTATGGAAGGTCCGCCCGTGGTCCTCTGGGATACCGAGCGCTACCCCGACTACCGGATGTTTCTGGAAGTCGCCCGCAAGGCCGGAATCAACCTCGTGGTGTTTGGCACTCGCGAGTTTGAAGCCGCCGACCTGGACGATCTTGTGGCGCAGCTCGACGACTGCGAACTCACGCGCGAAGAGCGCCGCGATTACGAGTCGCGCCTGCGCGAGCTGCGCATCTTCGAAGGCGTCACCTGCTCTCTCGACCTGGCGTTCGATCACCATTCCCGCCTCTACATTTTCGAAGTGCAGCCCGACTGGTACGAAGACTTCCTCGGCGTCGAGGACGAGATCGTATCGCGGATGGCCGATGAAGAAGATGCGGACGAGGGCGACTCCCTCGGCGGCTACTTCTCGAAGAACTAACAACGTCAGGGCAAGCTAAAGCATGCCCCACCTCTGGCTACTTCCCAGCACCGATCCGCGCGACGTTGCCGCGCTCTCATCCGCCCTCCGCATAGGCGCGCCGGCCGCGAGAATTCTGGTGCACCGCGGCCTGGGCGACCCCGCCGCCGCGCGCCGCTTCCTCCAACCTTCGCTCGACGAGCTCCACGACCCGCTCACCATGCGCGACATGCCGCGGGCCGTCGCGCGCCTGCGGGAAGCCATCCGCGAGGGGCAGAAGATCCTGATCTACGGCGACTACGATGTGGATGGAACCACCTCGGTGGTGCTTCTGACCAAGGCCATCGAACTGGCCGGCGGCGCCAGCAGTTATTACGTTCCAAACCGCCTCAAGGATGGCTATGGCATGCGCCCCGAAGTGGTCGAAGCCGCCGCCGCCGAAGGGGTGAGGCTCATCGTGAGCGTGGACACCGGAATCCGCGCCGCCGAAGTGGTGCGCCGCGCCAATGAACTGGCCGTCGACGTGATCGTCACCGACCATCACCTGCCTGAGACAGAATTGCCTCCCGCACTGGCCGTGCTCAACCCCAACCGCGCCGATTGCCCGTATCCAGACAAGAATCTGTGCGGCGCCGGGGTGGCGTTCAAGCTCGCGCAGGCGCTGCTGGCCACGCTGCCATGGCCGGCGGAGAAGGCGCGGCGCGTTTGCGAATCGTTTCTCAAGCTGGTGGCCATCGCCACGGTGGCCGACGTGGTGCCGCTCACCGGCGAGAACCGCATCCTCGTCAAACACGGGCTCGACGGCCTCGGCGCCGTACGCAACGCCGGCCTGCGCGCGCTGCTGGACGTCGCGGGCTTTCCCGGCAACACTGTGCCGACAGCCCGACAGGTGGCGTTTCAGATTGCGCCGCGCCTGAATGCGGCCGGCCGCATGGATACGGCCATGGCGGCGATCGAGTTGTTCCTCACCGGCGACCCGGAGCGCGCCCGCGAGCTGGCGCAACAACTCGACGGGCAGAACGCCGAGCGCCGGCAGGTGGAGGACGAGATCCGCGACACCTGCGAGCGCCTGGCAGTGGACGAACGGTCCGCCGCGCTGATCTACTACGACGAGAACTGGCACCGCGGCGTGTTGGGCATCGTCGCGTCACGGCTGGTGGAGCGCCTCCACCGCCCGGTGTTTGTGCTCGGCCGCAACCCAGAGGATGGCTTGGCGCAGGGATCCGGCCGGAGCATTCCGGCATTCCACTTGCTGGAAGCCATGGAAGCCATGCCCGACCTCTTTGTCCGTTTCGGCGGCCACCAGTATGCCGCCGGGGTGACGCTCGAAGCCGCGCGCATCGACGAATTCCGCCAGCGCTTCAATGCCTACGCCGCCGCGCGCCTGTCTCCCGAGGATTTCCTGCCGCGGATGGATGTGGACGCCGTGGTCGAGTTGGGCGACCTCGCGGACGCCGCCGTCCAGGAAGTTCTGGCGCTGGCGCCCTTCGGCCACGGCAATCCGCCGCCGCTGGTGGCCGCCCTGGATGTGGAAGTGGCCGGCCAGCCCGTGGTCATGAAGGAGAAGCACCTGCGGGTGATGGTGCGCCAGAACGGCCGCGCGCTGGTGCTGAAGGCCTGGAACTTCGCCGGGCG
>JBAWDI010000890.1:0-2059 GCA_049590695.1 Bryobacteraceae bacterium | reverse complement strand
CGGGCCGGCTTGAGATCGCGCGCGTGAAACAACTTCATGGCGGCCTCGAAGCTGCCGAGTTGCTTCTCGGAGCTCATCGGCTGCATGGCCGTTCTACTCCCAGGTTTCGAAGCCCGCGGCATCTGCGAGGTCTCGGGTTTCGTCATTCGCCTGACGGTTCTGAAAGCGGAACTCTTGGTCGTCTCGTCCATCATCGCCAGCCCAGTTCTGGCACGTCGAACGATCTAGCGTTTATACCAGACCGCGGCGTGCGTGCGCAACCGCTCCGCTACCCCAGCCCCGCTTCCCGCAAGAACCGCGCGGATTCCTCCGGCGGCGTCGGATTGATATAAAACCCCGTCCCCCATTCGAATCCCGCCACCTTGGTCAGCTTAGGCATGATCTCCAGGTGCCAGTGGTAGTGCGGCAGCGGCACATCCTGCACGGGCGCGCTGTGCACGATGAAATTGTACGCCGGCCGCTCCAGCGCCTTGTCTATTTTGCGCATGGTCGAGCGCAAAACCCAGGCCAGGTTTTGAAACGTGGGAGCGTCCGAGTCTTCGAAGTGCGACTGGTGCAGCTTCGGCAGAATCCACGTCTCGAAAGGAAATCGCGGCGCGTAGGGCTCCAGCACCGTGAAGCGGTCCGTTTCCATCACCAGCCGCACCCCCGCCGCGCTCTCCTCCCGGATGATGTCGCAGAAGATGCAACGCTCCTTCAAGTCGTAGAATTGCTTGCTGGCGTCCACCTCTTCCTTGACTCGCTTGGGAATCACCGGCAGCGCGATGAGTTGGGAATGCGGATGCTCGAGCGAAGCCCCCGCCGCTTCGCCATAGTTCTTGAACAGCAGGATGTAGCGGAACCGCCGGTCTTTCTTCAGATCGTTGACCCGGTCGCGGAAGGCCCACAGCACCTCTTCGATTTGCCGCTCGGGCATTTCGGCCAGCGTCGCGGCGTGTTCGGGAGTCTCGATGATCACCTCGTGCGCGCCGATGCCGTTCATCTTGTCGTACATGCCTTCGCCCTGGCGGTTGAGCTCGCCTTCGATCCCCAGCACCGGGAACTTGTTGGCCACCACGCGCACGCGCCAGCCCGGCTCGTTGCGCCCGCCGCTATTGCGGTAGGCCAGAATCTCCGGCGGCGTTTTGTGCTCGTGGCCGTAGTCGAATGGGCAGACCCCCTGGGCGGCAACCGTAACCGGCTGCCGGATGAAATCGCTGGGGCGTTTGGCGCGTTCGGTGGCGATGATGACCCATCGCCCCGTGATTGGGTCCTTACGTAATTCGGGCAATTGGAGAGATCCCTCCGCGATGAACAGCAGGATTCAGCAAGAGACGATTATAGCGTGACCGAAAACGGCAAGCTAACGCATACCTCACCTACCGCGTGCGGAACGCGTCCCGGATCCACTCGATGCGCACCGGTTTCTCGAGTACCACGCTGACGATGTCGAAGCGCACGCGCTCCCATTCCACGCCGGCGCGCCGCGCATAATCGCGGGCCGCGCGCCGCACGTGCTGTTGCTTCTCGGCATCCACCGCGCGTTCGGGTTCGCCGAACTCGGCGCTGGCGCGCGTCTTCACTTCCACGAACACCAGGTTGCCGCCGTGCCACGCCACCAGGTCGATTTCTCCCCCGCCCGACCGCGGCTGGTAATTCCGCGCCACAATCGTGCAGCCGCGGCGGCGCAGGTGCCGGTGCGCCAAATCTTCGCCCACTCGCCCATGGTTGTCTTTGAGCCAGTGGCGCCGCACCGCGTCCGCCACGCGATAGATCAGCCCAATCACTTCAGAACTTCGAACTCGAACTCCATGGCCTTCCCGCGCACCACGTAGCAAAGGTAGTACTCCCAAAAGCGCCGGTAGCGCGGAAAGCGGTTGACCAGCAGTTCGAACCCGAGCCACCTCCAGAGAGACAGTAGCTTTACCCGCACGGAAATCTCACGGAATTTCACTTTCGAGTAATAGCCGAACCCGCCATGGTCCTCGCCGAAGTAGCGAAAGCTGAAGCTGTTCAGGTGGCTCTTGTGGGTGGGGTCGCAGAACGAGCTGAAATCGGTGTAGTGCGGGGTTTCGATGCG
>JBAWDI010000889.1:0-6591 GCA_049590695.1 Bryobacteraceae bacterium | reverse complement strand
GCTGTATACCAGCTTAACTTCGGCGTCTGGCGCGAACCCGAAACGCCCGTCCGCCTGACGCTCCGCGACGCGCTGCTGGCCGCGCCGTTTCTTTGGTGGGCCGCCAGCTCGCTGATCGCTTTCTTGTTGGTGATCCTGTTGGCCATCCCCAGAGGAATGGTTGGCGGCGTGCGCTGGCTGCTCGCCAGGCGGCGCCGGGCGGGCCCGGAAATCCAATCGCCGGCGCGGCGGCAGTTTCTGGAACGAACCGCCGCCGTGGTCACCGGCGCGCCCTTCGTGGCTGGAACCTACGGCCTGCTGTACGGGCGGCTGAACCTCCAGGTGACGGCGCAGACCATTCGCTTGCCACGCCTGCCGCGCGCCTTCGAGGGATTCCGCATCTGCCAGCTCTCCGACATTCACATCGGCCCGTTCATGCCCGCCGGGGAGATCCGCAAGTACGTCGCCATCGCCAACGCGCAAAGAACCGAGACGATCGTGCTCACCGGCGACTTCGTCACCTTCGACCCCAATACGCAGGAGGCCGCCGTAGACGCTCTGCGCGGCCTGCGCGCGCCTTTCGGCGTCTACGGCAGTCTGGGCAACCACGATGCCTGGGCGGGCGTCGAGGATTCGATTACCGAACTGTTCCGCCAGACGGGCGTGCGGATTCTCCGCGGCGCCAGCGTGCCCATCGCCCTTCACAGCGAGTCCTTGAACCTGATCGGGGTGGATTTCCAGAGCGCACGAGGCTTTGGGCCGTCGCCACCTGTCAAGCGCCTTCTGGGGAATATCGAGGGTCTCGTCGACCGGGATCGCGTCAACATTCTGCTCAGCCACAATCCCGATACGTTCGACCGCGCCGCCGAACTGGGCATCGATCTCAGCCTGGCGGGACACACGCACGGCGGACAGGCCGCCCTGGAATTCATCAGCCCGGAGCTCGCTCCCAGCCGCCTGGTGACGCCGTACGTTGCGGGTTGGTTCCGCAGGCCGGGTGGTCAACTGTACGTCAATCGCGGCATCGGCACCATCTTCGTTCCGATCCGCATCGGCGCGCCGCCGGAGATCACCATCTACTCCCTTTCGCGGGGTTGAAGGCGTTGTATTCTAGACGCTGTAGGAGGGTCTCTTCACCATGACCATCGATCGCCGTAAATTCCTGGGCCGGTCCGCCGGCATGGTGGCCGCGGCCGCCATTCCCGCACCAGCCAGGGTCGCGCGGGAATCGGGAGTCAAGCTCAAACTGGGACTGAACGCCTACTCTTTCGACAGGCCCCTGCGCGAGGGCAGCATGACGCTCGCGGATGCCGTCCATTTCTGCGCGCAACATGGTGTGGACGCGCTGGACCCGACCGGATACTACTTCCCCGGTTATCCCAAAGTCCCGGCCGATGACTACATCTACAACCTGAAGCGGACCGCCTTCGTCAACGGCGTCGCCATCAGCGGCACCGGCGTGCGCAATAACTTCGCGGTGGCCGACGAAGCCGCGCGCAACAACGACGTGCGCATGGTGAAGGACTGGATCGTGGTGGCGAGCAAACTGGGGGCGCCGGTGATCCGCGTCTTTTCCGGCGGGGCGCCTCCCACGGGGCACAGCTTTGACGAAACACTGGGATGGATGGTGGCCGATTTCAGAGAATGCGCGGAATTCGGCAAACAGCACGGCGTGATGATGGGGCTCCAGCAGCACAACGACTTTCTCAAAACGGCGGCGGAGACCATCCGCGCGATTGACGCCGTGGGCTCCGACTGGTTCGGCTGCATCCTGGATATCGGCAGCCTGCGCTCGGGCGACCCGTACGCGGAGATCGAGAAGTTGGTGCCCTACGCGGTCTCGTGGCAGATCAAGGAAAACGTCGGCCGCGAGGGCAAAGACGAGCCCACGGACCTGGCGAAGATCAAGGCCATCATAGACCGTTCCGGCTACCGCGGCTACGTTCCGTTTGAGGCCTTGGGCGCCGGCGATCCGCGCGTGAGGGTGGCGAGCTTTCTGGAGAAGATCCGCCAAGCCTTCCGGTTGTAGCCGAGGCTGGGGTTCATTCCGGATGGGATCCCGGTGAACCCAGCAGCCTGTCCAGATAGATGGACTTCATCTGCCGGCTGGCCATGATCTGTTTGACGGGGGGGAGCTTGAGGACGGAGCCCAGGATGGCGGCCATGGCCCGGTGGTTCCAATGGGCCTGGTTGTCGAAGATGAGGTTCTGGAGCTTGCCCCGTTCGATGGCCATGAGCACCGTACGATGGGCGGTCGTGACGGGGGTGATGACGCGTCTTCCACGAGAGCGGAGCGACAAGCCGTTCCGGGTACAGACGCGGACGCACACGCCGCAGCCCAGGCAGAGGTCCTGCTGGAGCTTCGCCTGCTTGCGTTTAGGCTGGCGCGGATCTCCGGCTGAGACGAGGCCCATGGCCTCCACCGGGCAGGCCTCCACGCACTGTCCGCAGCCGTTGCAGTTCGCCCGATCCACCTCGGGCAGGAAGTTGGTGGTGGCGATGGGGCTGAGGAGCGCGAAACGCTTGGCGGCCAGCAGGGCTTCGCAACAGCAGCCGCAGCAGTTGCAGATGAAGGCGACCTGCTCCCGGACGTTCTCGCCGAACTGGACGAGGTTGCGGCCCAGGGACTCTTGCAGCAGGTTCATGCCCTCCGGGACGTCCACCTGCCGGGCGATGCCGTGCTTGATGAGGGAGCCGGCGGTGCTGTTGAAGGTCATGCAGATGTCCAAGGGGTTGCCGCAGGCCTGGTGCACGTGCTCCATCTTGTGCCGGCAGTAACACGTCCCCACTCCTATGTGGGAGGCGGTGCGGATCGCTTCGGTGGCCCGTTCGTAGTCCATCACCTGTAGGGCCGTTCCGGCGCCCAGGGCGCTCTCGTTCACGAAGACCCGCCCCATGCGGGTCTCCCCGCGACAGAGGAGGTCCTTCACGAAATCCTCCTCGACGTTCAGGTACTGGTAGTAGAGCTCGGCCAGCAGCTTCTGGTCGTACCCGTTGCCCACGCGCATCATGGAGAACTCGAAGAATCCGGCCATGGGCGGCGGAAGCACGAAGAAGCGCTCCTCCCCCAGCTCGAGGTCCAGCAGCATTCCCCGGGAAGCCAGGTTCTCCAGAGTCGCCAGGGCCTGGGCCACCGGCTGCTTCCAGTTGCGGGCAGCGGCGGTGGCCGTGAATGGCCTTAGGGGAAGCAGCGCCACCAGGGCCGCCTCCTCCTGGGTGAACAGCAACTGGAGGATTCTGAAGAGCAGCTCCGTGGGCGGAGCCCCCTGGGGAAACAGGTTCAGCCGGTCGGAAAGGCGCTTGTAGCTTTGCCTGAGGGCGATGTGGGACATAGCTAGGGCGCATCAAGCGGAGGAACACTTCATGCCGGCCGTGGCGGGCGCCGTCCGCACCGCCGCTTTACTGTCCGGCTTTCGCCTGTTGCGCCTTGGCGGCTCTGACCCTGGCCCACCGCTCCTTGGTCGCGGCGATGATTCTTGCCATACCTGCTTTGCTGATCCGGCGTTTGCGCTTGGGCGGTTTCGGCGTGGCTGGCGCCGATGGTTCAGCCGCCTTTTTGGAAACAGCCCATCTTTTGCGTTGCGCTTCGGCAATCGCTTTTCTACCAGCGGCACTCATCTTGCGCCGCTTGTGCTTCGGCGGCTGCGGCGCGGCGGCGGTTTCGGTGGCGGGGCCAGACAGCATGGCCCGAAGTTCCGCAATCCTGGCGTCGATGCGGGTCTTCTGGAATTCGTAGCCGCCGATGGCGGCGGCAATGATCTCGGCTGTGAGTTTTTGTTTTGGCATGTCAGCCTTTCGTAACATCCACCTTACCGCAATTCTTCCGGCCGGGAATAGGGCTTCGCCTCGTTGTGATAGCTCGATCGCTCAAACGCTCACCGGCGCGGGCGGGCTGGCAGCGATAATGCCCGAAGAAGAGACTGAAAATCCGGGGGTAGTTCGCAGTCGATCGAGACGCTCTCTCCCGAGCGTGGATGAATGAACTGAAGATGCGCCGCATGAAGAGCAACGCGGGCAATTCGCCGCTCCGACGATTCCGCCAGGTTGTATTTTCTGTCGCCGACGACCGGGTGGCCGATCGCCGCAAACTGCACCCGGATCTGATTCTGCAACCCCGTCGCCAACGCCACCCGGACCAGCGCAGCGCCCCGGAGAGGGCGTTCGACGCGATATCGAAGTTCCGCGCGAGCCGCTTTGGAGTCGCTCTCCGTGCGCAACGTTTGAAACATTCCTTCACGTCGAAAGTAGTGAACGAGCGTCCCTTCCTGGGCGCCGGGACACCCGCGAACAACCGCGAGATACTGCCTGACGGGAGTATGGGCGAGAAACTGCCGGACGAGTGTATCGCGATCCGGTTCAGTTTTCGCAAAGAGCAGAACCCCGGACGTAAAACGATCGATGCGATGCACCACCAAAGCTCGTTGTCCCTTCAGTTTGAGTTTTGCGGAGAGAAGAGACCAAGCGGATGGGGTATCGGAGCCCTTGACCGGCACAGCCGGAAGTCCGGCAGGCTTATCGAGGACCACCACGGCATCGTCTTCGTAAAGCACGAGAAGCTCCCGTGAGAAGCGAGGCTGCCGCCGATCCTGGTGGCCCGAAAAGCGACTCCGCTTTCCTGAACGGCTACCACCCTTTCGTGGAAGTTTTTTCATTTGCGCAGCGGCTGATCGTGCCTTTCCAGGTTACAGCATAAACCGGCTGCGATCCCTGCGTATCCAACGCGCCGTGGAGCAGGCGTTTCGCCTGCCATGCCGGTATTCCTACCGGCATTCCCCGAAGAACGTCGGCACGGACGCCGACGTGGCAACCCAAAAGGTCGCTCCACGGAGTGGATCAGGCACATTCCTTACGCCGCACTACACTAAAGGGATCGGCGTTAGACAACGCGAGCATGCCGAAGATACAATGCAACTTGGCTCGAACGCCCGGCACTCCTGGTGCGACCTCGACACGTCCGGGCTACACGCTGCCGAATTGGATCTCCTATGAAAATCTCACCCGTTCACCCGCTCCGTTGGGCCGTTGCGGCGACACCGGTCCTTCTCGTCCTCGTTGGCGCGCTGGTTTCAAGCGCGCAGATCGATCTGACCGGCTATTGGGCCTTCCGTGTCAAGGACGGAGGCGTGAACTTCTTCCAGTTGCAGCAGACCGGCGACAACGTCGCCAGCGTTCCCATCGCCGGCCGGGGTGGCGGCCGCGGAGGAACGCTCGCCGGCACGTTGCGTGACGGCAAACTTCACCTGGTGACGACCTTCAACACGCCCGCCCCCGCTCCGGCGGCGGCTGCCGGTCAGTCCACTGCCCCGCCCCCGGCGCGGCGCGAGACGGTCTACGACGGTGTGGTCGAGAACGCCAATAGGATCGCAGTCACGATGCAAAGCACCGGCCGCGACCCTCTCAAGGGCACGTTCGAACGCGTCACGCGCGAAGAGGCGTTTCCCGCCCGCATTCCCCTGCCGGAACTGCGCGACGTGCCGGACAACGGCCTGGCGCGCACTCCCCCCATGGGCTGGAACAGTTGGAACAAGTTCCAGGATGTGTTCGACGACGCCACGGTCCGGCAGATGGCCGACGCCATGGTATCGAGCGGCATGAGCAAGGCCGGCTACACCTATATCGTAGTGGACGAAGGCTGGACCAGCGGGCGCGACGCCAACGGCAATATCGTGGGCAACGGCAAGTTCCCGAATATGAAAGCGCTGGCCGGCTATGTCCACTCCAAAGGCCTCAATATCGGGATCTACTCCTCACCGGGACCGCAATCGTGCAGCGGGAAAATGGGCGGCGGATACCAGGGCAGCTACGGACACGAGGAGCAGGATGCCCGGACGTTCGCCGAGTGGGGCTACGATTACCTGAAATACGACTGGTGCAGCGCCGGCAGCGTCTACGGATCGACTCGCGAAGAAGAGCGGGGCGCTTATCAGAAAATGGGCGAAGCCCTGCTGAGTTCCGGACGCCCCATGGTCTACAGCCTGTGCCAGTACGGCGCCGCCGATGTGTGGAAGTGGGGAGCGAAAACGGGAGGCAACCTCTGGCGCACTACGTCCGACATCGCCGACCGCTGGGATTCCATGGAGCGCATCGGGTTTGCCCAGATCGATATCGCCGGCTATGCGCAGCCGGGTCATTGGAACGATCCGGACATGCTCGAAGTGGGTAACGGCGGGATGACGGCCGGCGAGTACCGGACGCACATGAGCCTCTGGTGCCTGTTGTCGGCCCCGCTGATGGCGGGCAACGACCTGCGGACCATGACCGAAGAGACAAAATCGATTCTCATGAATCCCGATGCGATCGCCATCGATCAGGATCGGGAGCCGAAGCCGGTCGAGCGGCTTTCGCAGCAGGGAAAGTCCGAGGTGCTGGTGCGGCCGATCGGCGGGAACGCTTTCGCAGTCGGTCTCTTCAACCGCGGAGACCAGCCGGCTGAAATCGGTTTCCGGTGGGACGCCCTGAAATTCGACACGGGGCTCTATGGTTTCCGTAGATTGCAGGTGCAGGATCTGTGGAAGCACGAGCCGGTGCAGGTTTCCGGCGACACCTATACGGCCACGGTCCCGAAACACGGCGTCGTACTGCTCAGGGTTTCGATCGCCAGTGGACGCGGCG
>JBAWDI010000888.1:0-1763 GCA_049590695.1 Bryobacteraceae bacterium | reverse complement strand
GTCGTACAACTTCGGAAACATGAGCGGTGATTCAGCCGACGGGCGCACGGCGCAGTTTCCCCGCGCGAGCGGGGATGCAGGCGTGCAATCGATTGTCTCGATAGCTGGCGCCAGCTTGCCGACTTATCCCAACACCCGGCAGGGCACGGTTTTGATCTTGCGCGAGATCGCCCAGTATACCTACAACTTTGGGGAGAACGAATGGCTCGATGCGCTCGACCTGGGCCTGCCCCAGATCGACAATGGCTCGTGCCTGTTCTTGATGACGGAAGCGTGCGTTACATCGCCCCAGACTCCTTGGGGAATTGCGGGGCGCATCGAAATCTACCAGCAGTAGAAACTCGACAGGACGACTTATGGCAATCACAACGATGGACCTTCTAGTTGCGGCAATCGCGGTCGCGCAGCAGAAGCGGTTCTATAAGCAGAGCATGTCGACCAAAGCTATCGGCGCGTGGCAGTCGATGTGGACCGCGGCAGGCGAGCCATCTGCCGGAGCCGCCGCCGGATCGACAGCCGGTGTGGTCCCAACGTCTTCCACGACCGGCGCGATTGCCTTTACCGACGCGGGCGCCGGCATCACCAGCTATCTCGCGCGCCTGCAGGCGATGGGCACGACCCAACCGCTCTGCATCGCGCTCGCCGACCGCCTCTACCACAACTCTGGATTCTCGGGAACGAACACCGGCGTGCAAAGCGTCACCGGCCCACCGGCGCTGACTCGGCCCGACAACTCGGGCGCGAATAACGAACTGTGGATCGAATGGTACACGGCCACAGGTTCTTCTTCGGTGAATCTGACCGTCAGCTACAACGATCAGAACGGCAACCCTCAGACCACCACGTTCGCCTTCCAGGCATCGCCGGTCGCCGGCCAGATGCAGGCTGTCCCCCTCGCCGCGGGATCGACGGGCGTTCGTTCCGTCACGAGCGTTCAGCTTTCCGGGACCACCGGCACGGCCGGCAACTTCGGGCTGACCATCTTGCGGCGCCTGGGCGAAATCGCGTGCCTGACGGCGGCCAGTGGCGACAACCTCGACGCCTTCGCGCTGGGCCTGCCGACGATCTACACGAGTGCGTGCCT
This sequence comes from Bryobacteraceae bacterium, assembly GCA_049590695.1. Taxonomy (GTDB): domain Bacteria; phylum Acidobacteriota; class Terriglobia; order Bryobacterales; family Bryobacteraceae; genus Fen-178. Next base: position 679 of record JBAWDI010000888.1, on the reverse strand, counting down.
GTTCGTGTTCTGCCTGGCGGGCGCGACCTCGACCGGCGACATCAAGGGCGGCATCGCTATCGCGCAAGGGTAGTACCCATCGCCCATGTCCATCAGGCCACTGCCCGGCCAGAAGCCGAAACGCACGCGCCACCGCGTTTCCACCGCCATTGGCGCGGTCCTCGAATCGCTGTCCGAGAACTTCGTCTTCCCCGGCGCCCCCGTTAGCGCGTCGGGCGAGGCGGATGGAGCTTCGGCGCTGACGGGCGGGGCGCTTCGCGTGGTGCTCCCGGTCGGGACGGCCGCGGGAACCAGCACGATAGCTGGCGCGGCCATACGGTGGGAAGATGTAACCGACGTCCTGAATGGCACCAGCGACCTCGCCGGACAGGCCGATTGCATTGCCTCGGCCACCGGCACCCTCGATGGCGCGGGATCGCTCGATGGCGCGGCCTCGGCGCTGATCTTTCCAGGCACCAGGCTCCTGCCGGGCCAGAAGCCGACGCGCACACGCCACCGCGTTTCCATCGCGATTGGCCCGGTCATCGATTCGATTTCCGAGCAGTTCGTCTTTCCCAAGACCAACGCCGTAACGGCGCTGGGCGAGGCCGATGGCGAGTCGCTGGTAACGGCGGCCGCGATGCTGCTGACGGTCGCGACCGGCGCGATGGACGGCGCCAGCGCGACCGAAGGCGACGGG
>JBAWDI010000887.1:0-7587 GCA_049590695.1 Bryobacteraceae bacterium | reverse complement strand
CGCTATGGTGGCGGCCCTGGCCGTTGCCATGACACGGGGCCTGGCGCTTGCGGACGCCTTGCGGCTCGCCACCGCCGCCGGAGCAGCCACCGCCGCCACCAACGGATCCGCAACCGAGCTCGGGTCCATTCAGGGCTACGCGAAGCGAGTGGTCCTTCAGCCCATCGGCGAAACCGCGGGTGCCTGCTGATGCGGGCGATCGCCCCGTCGTCGCGTTGGCTGAGAGATTCAAGGCCCTGGCGGAACCGATCACCGGGCGATTCGGCGAAGAGCCTTGAATCGGCCGCCAGTGAGCGCGAGTGAGTCCCGGCCGCGGTGCAATTGTGGTGGTGGAACTCGATCCCACTCTCGGTCGCGGACAGCATGGGGTGAGGCCCTGCGTCGTAGTGAGCGATCCGGACGTCATCGGCGACCAGCGCTTTCCGCTGGTGAGCGTGGTGCCGGTGACTGGGACTCCGGGGGAGGGACTGCTTTATCCGTCCCTCGCGCCCGGCCAGAGCGGTCTCGCGAAGAAGTCCTTCGCCCTGGTCGACCACCTGCGATCCGTCGACAAACGGAGAATCCGGCGCGTGTTCGGTGAACTTGCGCGGGAAGAGATCGCGGCCATTGATGACGGACTGGCAGCCTTCCTCGGCCTTGGCGACGGGTTTCGCGGCGCGGACGCGCCACGTGTCCAGTGATCGGCAGTGCCGCGAGAGAACTTTCGGGGTGCCTTGGGGTTAAGCAAGTCGTGTACCGAAATCTGGGTTTCTGTCTCGCGCTGATATGCCTCCACGCGGGCCGGGCCGCGGCCCAGTGCTCCTCCGCTCCGGCGAGCTTGAGCGCCATATGCAACCAGCTCCAGGGCGACCTTGACAGCTTCAACACCACTGTCACCGCGGGATGGAACGGCGTCAAAACCCCGGTGGCTTTCGGCACCGAAGTGACTACCGCCGACTGCAATCGCGGGCCGGCGACCCTGCTCGCCCCCGGCGCCTTTGCCCAGGTTCTGATCCAACTGAACGCCTTTGCCCTGGTGGGCGTCCAGTCCGTCACCACTTGTATTGGGTTCCCGACATTGTATCAGCCGTTCTATCAGTACAATAACGACCCGCAGGATTACCCCAAGATGGTGGCTTTCTACCAGAACTTTGTGTCGGAAGCTCACCAGCGGGGATTGAAAGTGGTGATCGAAGCATCCGTGCTGTTCCCCAGTGTTGACACCGATCTGCCGCTGGCGAAGTATTACGCCACCCTTTCGCAAGCGCAAGTGACTGCCGGGCGGGGACAGAACGCGCTGACCATTGCGCAGCAGGTGCAGCCGGACTACCTGAACCTGGGTTCCGAGCCCGATACGCAAGCCGCGCTGCTGGGGCTCCCGGCCGAGTACACGCCGCAGGAGTATGCCACCGAAATCGCAACCATTACCAGTCAACTCCGCGGCGCGGGGATTCAGGACAAGCCGCTGATCGGAGCCGGTATCGGCAACTGGCAGACCAACGGGAGCACGTACCTCAACGCCCTGATTGGCGCTGGCACGGATTACATCGACCTGCATATCTACTCGGCCAATCTGAATCTTCTTCCCCTTGCGGCGACTTACTTGGACACTGCGCGCGCCGCCGGCAAGGGCGTGGCCATCTCCGAAGCGTGGTTGAAGAAGGTGACGGATAGCCAGATGCAGTCGAGCGAGTTCGCCATCATCCAGGCGCTCAACGGCGATCCCTACGACAACTTCAGTTTCTGGGAGCCGCTCGATTCGGAGTTTCTGGGCGCGTTGGTCAAGCTGTCTTACTGGAAGAACCTGTACTATCTCTCACCCTTCTCCTTCGATTGGTTCTTCGCCTATCTGGACTACAACCAGTTTGGCAACGAGACCATCGACCAGCAGACCACCGCTATAAACGCCGCGGCTTCCGCTGCCATGCGCGCCGGCGAGTTGAGCGCCGTGGGGCAATCCTACGCCGCGGCAATGGGGCCGGTGAGTTGGCCGGTAACGGTCTCGGCGGCCAGCGGCACAGCGCCCGTGGCGCCGGCGTCGATCGTGAGCATTTACGGCAGTGACCTTGCCTCCACCATCGCACAGGCCCCATCCGTGCCTCTCCCATTCACGCTGGGCGGCTCCAGCGTCACCGTCACCGACAGTACCGGCTCCCAGGCCGCGATGCCGTTGTTCTATGCCGGGCCGCTGCAGATCAACGCGCAGATCCCGAATAGCGTGCACACCGGCCCAGCGGTCCTGACCATCGCCACGCCCTCGGGCGGCATTGAGAGCACCGTGATGCTGGCAACCGTGGCCCCCGGGTTGATCTCCGCCAACGGCGACGGCAAGGGGGCCGCGGCGGCGCAGGTGGTCACCGCACATACGGACGGCACGCAGACCTTCGGCTATGCGTACAACTATCCCTGCGCTCCGGGAACCTGCGCCACGGCGCCGATCGGCTTTGGCGGCACGGGCGACCAGACATCGCTGGTATTCTATGGCACGGGCATTCGCAACCGCGCGGCGCTCTCCGATGTGACAGTCGAAGTCGGCAGCCAGTCGCTGCCCGCGGCGTATGCCGGCGCGGCTCCTACCTATGTGGGCCTCGATCAGGTGAACGTGCTCCTGCCGCGCAGTCTGGCCGGAAGCGGAACTGTGAGTCTAAGCGTCTCGGTGGCCGGGACGGCTTCGAACGGGTTGATGGTGACCTTCCAGTAGCGCGGCCAGGATGGAATTCAGTTCTTCAATTCCACCACCGCCGCTTCGAACGGCTTGTCACTCAGGTTCTCGATCTTATGTTTAGAGGGGCCGCTCCAACTGAATTCCCCCGCCTTGTGCTGCGTCACCTCGGCCTTGCCCTCGGGCGAGGTCTCGCGGACATTCTGATCCGTGAAGTAAACCACCACGTGGTTGAGGACGTACTCGTGCATCGGCACGTTCTGCCGCGGACCGATCTTGACGCGGGTGACCCGGACCTGGCTGTTCTCGAATTCCAACTTGTAGTCTTTGGGATCCACCCGCAACGGGTCGAGAGCCGTGATCGCCACCTTGGCGGGATTCCCCGGCGTCTTGATGCCGATATCGATGAGTTGGATCGGGTTCTTGCTTGTCATTTCCGAGGTGTGCAGACCGCTGGCCGGGCTCCATTTGATATCGCGGTCTCCCCACTTCAAGACCACGTCGTGGCCGTCCAGGTAATGGAGCGTCTCCCCGCCAGCCCCCAGGTAGATCATCACGCGATTGAGTTTGTGGTCGTGCGGCTGGCCGTGCTTCTCTCTGATCGCAACCTGGCCGTTCTCGAAGGCGAATTGTGAGTTCTGGGCGGCGATCTGAGCCCCCGCAATCAGGCAAACGTAGAATCCAAGAGTGCGCATTGGCCCATGATACATCGGAGCCGCGAACGTCAGAGAGCGGCCGGTCTGCGGCGCGAGCTTCAGATCTTCAGCCGGCCCGAACCCTGACCGCGGAATTGGGGGGCGCGCTGCTCCTGGCGCAGCTTGAGAATCAGGTTCATCACCAACTGCTCGATTTCGTCGCGCACCTTGCAGTGGTCTTCATACTTCATCGAGACGGGGTCGGGCACCCCCCATTCCTCGACGGCCGCGCCGATGCCGTCGGGCAGCGCGAAGCCGGTCATGTTGACCACCAGGTCGAACTTCGAGCGGCGCATGTGGTAAATGCTCTTGGGAAACTGGTCGCGGATGTCGATTTCCTTTTCCGCCATGGCGCGAACGGTATCGGACATCACGGCCATGGCCGGGGTGAGACCGGCGCTGGCGGCTATCAACGCGTCCTGGCCGTAGACGCGCGCGAAAGCCTCGGCCATCTGGCTGCGGCAGGCGTTGCCCACACACACGAACAGCACACGCTTAAGGGGATCGCTCATAGTTTCTCCAGAAAGAGCGCGTGCACGCGCGAATCGGCGGTCAGTTCGGGATGGAACGTGGCCACCAAGTGGCGGCCCTGCTCGACCAGCACGGGATCGCCCCGATAGCGAGCCAGCACGTGCCCGCCGCCGTTGACGCGGCGGATGACCGGCGCGCGAATGAAGACCGCCTCGAGCTGGCCGGGCGCGGTGCGTTTCTGAAACTCCGGCTCGGGTTCGAGCACGGTCACGCGGCTGTCGATCTGCCGGCCATAGGCGTTGCGTTCCACGGCGATATCCATCAGCGCCAGGCTCTCCTGCGGGGGGTTCCACACCTCGGCGGCCATCAGGATAGCCCCGGCGCAGGTGCCGAAAACCGGCTTGTGGCGGCCGAACTCCGCCAGCGCGTCCATCAGCCCGTCTTGGTGAAGCAGCTTGAGCATGGTGGTGCTTTCGCCGCCCGGAATCACCAACCCGTCGATGTCGCGGAACTGCTCCCGCTCGCGGACATAGACGGGCTCGGCGCCGGCGCGCTGGAGGGCCGCCCCATGCGCCGCAAAATCTCCCTGAAGCGAGAGCACGCCCACCCGCTTCATCACCAGCCTCGGGTCTGCAACAGTTCCGACTCCGGCATTTTGGCGATATCCAGCCCCGGCATGGCTTCGCCCAGCAACCGGCTCGCCTCCAGCAATTTTTCGGGATTGTCGAAGTTCTTGGCTGCGTGCACGATGGCTTGAGCGCGCGCCGCCGGGTCGGACGATTTGAAGATTCCCGATCCCACGAACACCGCCTCGGCGCCAAGCTGCATCACCAGCGCCGCATCGGCCGGCGTGGCGATGCCGCCCGCCGAGAAGTTGGGCGTGGGCAGCTTTCCGTGCTGCGCCACCCATTCCACCAGCTCGAGCGGCGCCCCGAGCTCTTTCGCCTCGTGCACCAGCTCTTCTTTTCCGAGCACCGTGAGCTGCTTCATCTGCTTCACGATGGTGCGGATATGGCGCACGGCCTCGACGATGTTGCCCGACCCGGCCTCGCCCTTGGTGCGGATCATGGCCGCGCCCTCGGCGATGCGCCGCACGGCTTCACCCAGGTTGCGGGCGCCGCACACGAACGGAACTTTGAAATCGCTCTTGGCGATGTGGTGCTCTTCGTCGGCGGGGGTCAGCACTTCGCTCTCGTCGATGTAGTCCACGCCCAGCGCCTCCAGAATGCGCGCTTCCATGAAGTGGCCGATACGCGCCTTGGCCATGACGGGAATGTGGACCGTGCGCATGATCGCTTCCATGATGCCGATGTTGGCCATGCGGGCGACGCCGCCTTCCTTGCGGATATCCGCCGGCACGCGCTCCAGCGCCATCACGGCGCAAGCCCCGGCGTCTTCGGCAATCTTGGCCTGTTCGGCGTTGGTGACGTCCATGATGACGCCGCCCTTGAGCATTTCCGCCAGGCCGACCTTCAATCGAAACTCTTCGCTCGCAAATTCAAACATAGTTTTCTCCTTACACCATCGCGCTGGCGGGCTCGAAGCTCCCGGAAACGCTTTCCATCTCGCCCGCGACAATTCGTCCCAAGATTGCCAGGCCACTTCGGATCTGGTCCGGAGTGGGGCCCGCAAAACTCAATCGCAACGCTCCGGGCTCGAGCCGGGATACCGCGAAGTAGCGGCCGGGCAGATAGGCCACGCCTTCCTTCTGCGCCCGCGGCAGCAACTCGCCCGCATCCAGGGGCTCGGGCAGCCGCACCCACACGTTCATTCCGCCTTGGGGCCGCGTCCAGCGCGCGTTGGCCGGCAGATACCAGCGGCAGGCGTCCAGGGTCGCGGCCAGCCGCTCGGCACCGGCTTGGAGCACGCGCGCGCGATGGGCCTCCAGGCGTCCGGATTCCGCGAACTCGAGCAGTACGGCCTGGGAAAGCTGGTCGGTATGCAGGTCGGCGGCTTCCTTGGCCTGGCGCAGGCGGTCGATGAGGTGCTTCGGCCCCACCACCCAGCCCACCCGCAGGCCCGGGAAACTCACCTTGGAAAAGCTGCGAAGCAACACGGTGCCGCCGTGCTCATCCAATTGCTTGATGGCTGGCAGCGGCTCGCCTTCGTAGCGCAGTTCGCCATAGGCGTCATTTTCCACCACCGGTACGCGCGCCGCGCGCGCCGCCTCCAGCAGTTGGCGCCGCGCCGCCAGCGGCAGGGTTGCGCCCGTGGGGTTCTGGAAATTCGAGGTGACCACCAGGAAGCGCGGCTGCTCGCGTTCCAGCACGCGCTCCAGTTGCGCGATATCGATCCCATCCGCGCCCACCGGAATGCCCACAAGCTGGGCGCCAATTCCGGCCAGCAGGTTCTTCAAGCCCGGGTAGACGGGGTCTTCCACCGCTACCGTGTCGCCGGGCCGCAGCATCACGCGGCCGATGAGGTCGAGCGCCTGCTGGCAGCCGTTGGTGACGATCAAGTCGTCGCCGGGACCCGCCACGTGCTGGCGGCGCGCCTCTTCCATGAGGTAGCGCCGGAGGGGCTCGAAACCCGCGGGCGAGCCCAATTGCAGAATACTGGCCAAGTCCTGCCGCGCCAGCACCGCCTCGCAACTGGCGCGGAATTCATCCAGCGGAAATAGCGCGTGTGAGGGCCGCGACATGACGAAGTTCACAACTTCGCCGCCGGGCCCAGGGGGCGCCCCGCCCGCACGTCCCGCGGCGGGCATCTCACTGCGTTCGAGAAGCGAATTCCAATCCACCCCGGCGGCCGCTGCTGCATGCCCCGTCACGAAACTGCCGCGGCCCACCTGGCCGGAGATCAGCCCCTCGGCTTCGAGCATTTCATACGCCGCCGAAACAGTGGTACGGTTCAGTCCAAGCAGGCCAGCCAATTCGCGGGTGGCTGGTAGGCGCTCACCACGGGGCAGCTCTTGAGACCGGATCTTCTCCGCAAATTGCTGATAGAGCTGGCGGTAAAGCGGAACTTCGGATTCGTGAATCAGAGATGGCGCAAAATCCATTAATCCATACCATACCATATTGGACTGGATATCGAGAGATCGGAAGGTGCTACAATCCGATTCAAGGCCATGAGAGGGTTTGCGCTGGTGGCGCTGGCATGCGGGGTGGCCCTCGTGGCATGGCCGGCCCAAAGGAAAAAAAAGGACGAAGTAACCCAGACGCTCCAGCTTCCTAAGGAGCTTCCGAGCGCGGTTGTAGGCGACACCCGGCGTCTTACCTTCCACGTCACCCCGCTGTCCTCCAAGGGTCTGCTTTCACAGCAGGTGCGCGATGCTCTGAAGGCGCTCGCCCGGGAGGCGGGTGGCGACACGGTTCTCAAGATTCGCGCCTTTGTTGCCGGCTCGGGCGACGTGCGCCGTGTACGCGACCTGGTGAGCGAGTTTTTTGCGGACCGCCGCCAGCCGCTTCCAACCCTGAGCCTTATCCAATCCGGGGGCCTGCCGCTCGAAGGCGCGCAGGTGGTTTTAGAGGCCATTGCCGAAGGAAAGAAGGAAGCCAATCCCCACGGGCTGGCTTTCTTCTCCGCGCAGACGGCCACTTCGGAGAACCCGCTCGATGCGGTGGCGCCGCTGGCCGCCAGGTCCCTGACGGCCCTGCGCCTGGCCGTCCAGGCGGCGGGTTCGGAACCCTCCGACGTGCTCCGCGTCTCCTGTTTCCTCAGCTCGCTGGACAGCCTGGCGGCCACCCGCAAACTGGTGGAAGCCGAGTATCCGCGGGCCGCACTGAACTATGTCGAGACGCAACGCGCGCCGGACCGCGCGCTGGCGGCGTGCGAGGC
>JBAWDI010000886.1:0-7638 GCA_049590695.1 Bryobacteraceae bacterium | reverse complement strand
CCGTAGGGGCCGGGCAGGCCCGGCCCCTACGCACCTCTCACGATCAACATCGGCACCTGCAGGTTGTGGCGCACCGGGTTGATGGTGTTTCCGAAGATCAGGTCCTTCAGACCGCCGTGGCCGTGCGCGCCCATGATGACCAGATCGGGCTTGGTTTCATTCGCGTAACGCACAATCTCTTTCTTGGGCGAGGAGGAATGCGTGATCGCCGTTTCCACGGTAATCCCTTGATCGCGGAGGGCTTGGGCGATGCGCTCCAGGTACTGCTCGCCCGCCTCCACTTCCGCCGTCGAGGCCTCCCGCCCATAAATCTGGCTGGTTACGCCTTCTTCCACGTGGAGCAAAAACAGCTCGGCGCTGTGGAGCTTCGCCATGGCCGCGGCATGGCTCACCGCCAGCCGGTCCAGGTGGGTGTGGTCCAGTGGCACCAGGATGCGGTGGTAAACTGTCGCGGCAGCGGCTTCGGCGCCGGCGGTCTCCGGCAGAACGATCGGCGCTCGGCCGAACTTGCGCGTCCAGCGGCTGATCAGCGGTTCCATGGTGACCCACAACAAAAGTAGCAGGAGAACCGCCGCCGTGGGAATGGTCGCCAGCCAGACCACCGTTCGCCACGCGCCCGCCGCCGCCAGCCAGTCCGCAATGGCCATCCAGGCGAGGCGCAGGTTCAAGCCCACTATCACCGCGGCCGTGGACCAGGCCAGCACGCGGACCCACAGGGAGTTGGCGAACGATCCCATGCGCGCGCGGTCGTTGGTGAAATGGATCAGCGGAATGACGGCGAAGGGCAACTGCATGCTCAGGATCACCTGGCTCAGAATCAGCAGGCCGAAGGTAGACTGGTCGCCGGCGAAGTAGATGGTTAAGGCCGCCGGTACAATGGCCAGCGAGCGGGTTACCAAGCGCCGCAGCCAGGGCCTCATGCGAAAGTTGAGGAAACCCTCCATAACTACTTGACCCGCCATGGTTCCCGTCAACGTCGATGACTGCCCCGAGCAGAGCAGAGCCACGGCAAAGATGACCCCCGCGGCGCTGGTCCCCAGCAGCGGCACCAACAGCAGGTGCGCCTGCTGGATCTGGGTCACCACGATGCCGCGCTTGAAGAACACGGCCGCGGCCAGCACTAGGATGGCGCAATTGACGAACATGGCGCCGTTCAGCGCCACCGTGGAATCGATCAGGTTGTAGCGGCAGGCGGACCGTTTGGCCGCCTCAGAATGGGCGATATGCCGCGTCTGCACCAGGGCGGAGTGCAGGTACAGATTGTGCGGCATCACGGTGGCCCCCAGGATTCCGATGGCCACGTACAGGCTGTCGCGATTGAGCCGCGGAACCATCCCCGTGAACATCTCGGCGACCGACGGCTTGGCCCAGACGATTTCAATGCAGAAACAACCCGCCATGACGGTGATGAGGGCCAGCACAAACGCCTCGATGGTGCGGATGCCGACGCTTTGAAACCAGAGCACCAGCAGGGTATCGGCGGCGGTGATCAGGACGCCCGCGAGCAGCGGAATGTGGAACAGCAGGTTGAGGGCGATGGCCGCGCCCAGCACTTCCGCCAGGTCGCAGGCCGCCACGGCGATTTCGCACAACACCCACAGTGCCAGGCTCATCTGCCGCGGATAGGTCTCGCGGCAGGCCTGCGCCAGGTCGCGCCCGCTCACAATCCCCAGGCGCGCGCTCAAGGTCTGGAGCAGGATGGCCATGGCGTTGGACATCACCAGCACCCAGATCAGTTGGTAGCCAAAACGCGCCCCGCCTTCCAGATCCGTGGCCCAATTGCCCGGGTCCATGTAGCCCACGCTGATCAGGTAGGCCGGCCCGGCAAACGCGAACATGCGCCGCCAGAAAGACACCTGGGAAGTTCCCACGCTGGCGTGGACTTCAGCCAGCGAGTGTGAATCCCGCCGTTGATGTCCAGGGGGGGCCATGGGATTTACCAGTTAAGCAAGCGGGGCGCGGCCTGTCAACCTGTTACCATGGAGTTGTTCCTATGTGCCTGGCGGTTCCCGGCAAGATTACCGAGCTGCATGACGAGGGTGGCGTCCCCATGGCGCGCGTGGACTTCGCCGGCATCAGCCGCGAGGTGTGCATGGCGTATCTTCCGGAGGCCCGGCCCGGCGAGTACGTGGTGGTGCACGTGGGGTTCGCCATCAGCCAGGTGGATGAAGAAGAGGCCGCCCGCACGCTGGCGGATCTGAGGCAACTGGGCGCACTCTCCGAGCTGGAAGAGTAATCACTCGCCCAGCTTGGGAAAAAGCGCGCGGTCCAGGATGCGGCGCGTCAGCTCCTCCCCGGTGATGAACTCGTCCTGGTCCCGGTAGAACAGCTTGTCGCCCGGCAGCAGCCCCACTTCGATCATGAGCGGCTCTCCGCCGCGCTCAATGCGGAAGCCGGGCAGCGAGGCAATGATGGAGATTTCCACTTTCGCGCGCGGCTGCCACTTGCCCTCCAGTTCTTCCCGCACCGTGATGCGGATTTTGGAAGCCTGCAAGTGGATGTCCGCCGATTCCGGTCCGAAGGCGTCCGCATAGACCTCGATGCACGCGGCCAGATGCCGGTACGTCTCGTCCACCGCCCGCGGCAACCGCGCCAGAATCTGCGCCTCCCGCTGGCGCCGCTCCTGTTCTTCCTGGACCCGCATTTGAAGCCACTGAAAACTCATGCGATTCCATGGTAACAGGGCGGCGCTGGGTGAGGCGTGCCGTTACTGATACAGGGCCGAGCCGCTGATGCCGGTAATGCTCGCGAAAGAACTGGGGATGGTTGAGCCGTCCTTCTTCAGTGTGGCATTGAAGCTGGTGGCGGGCGTGGCGATGGATAGCACGTCCAGGGAACCGCTAGCGGTACCGGCGGCCACCTGAGCGGCGGAGATAGTCGGCAGCCAGGTGAGAATCGAAGCCGGCACGGTAAACGTCTTCTGGCCGGCTGTGGTGGTGCAGACGAATCCGGTCGCGGTGGTGGTCTCGTTAGCCCCTGTGCCGCTGGTGGTAGCAGAGTCGCCGGCGATCTCTACTACATCCGCCGCATTGCCGCCCGTCCAGTTGAGGGTCAATCCCGCGCTTTCCGTGACGGTGGCGGGCAAGGGGTTGTTGAGGGTGAGCGGCGGGCCGATGGTGATCGAAGTACTAAACGGTCCCACGTCGGTGCCGCCGGCGCCAGTCAAGGTGTACGTTCCTGCCAGGATCGAGCCGCTGGGCTGGCCCGGGATGCCGCTGCCTGACTCGCCGATCATGTACAGGTAGGTGTTGCTGGTTTCCGTGAGCTTCTGATTGTTCAGGTTCGTACCGGAGGGTCCAGTGAGGGTGACCGTGCCGGCGTCGAAGCTCGTCGAATGGCCTGCTGTGACCGTGCTGGTTGTGGTCGTGACACGAGTCACCACGCAACTTCCGGAAGTGGCCACGATGGCGTTTTGCGTGCCTGACGAGGACAGTTGGTAGCCACTGGTCTGGCTGAAAACTCCGGCGATGGAGTCGATGGTTGCGGAGGGGGCGGTTGTCACGCCATGATCGAGCGTAAAACCGCCGGAGGTGATAGTGCCGCCCTGATCGAGGCTCTGCAACTGCTGCGTGGTATAACCGGGCTGAACGCAGGCAGTGGCACTGGTACTGGGCGCGATGGAGATAGACACTGGCGCGCTCAGAACGCCTTTCACGGAAATCTGCAGCGTCACGGCGCAGCCGGTCGGAATGTTGCCCGGCAGGGTGAAATTGATCTGGTCTTCCCCCGCCCAACCGGCGCGGCCGGCGTAGGCCACCGGGATGGAGACGCCACCCACGATGGCGGCGATGGATTCGGAGGTGCTGAAGTCGTGGAAAACGCCATCCGCATTATCCGCCGCCGCCCACGCTCCGAGGCCGGTTCCCCAGGCGATCAAGACCTGTCCCGGCTTGGCGGGAGAACTCTGGGATCCGCTGTAAACGCCTGTCGTCAGGCGATCCCAATCTGTCTCCGACGCCGAAACGTAGTTCTGCACCACGGCCAGACCGGTGCCGCTCCAATCCTGCGTGAACAGGGCGGGTTTGCTGGCCACCACCTGGGCTACAAATGGGGCGCTTACCGTCCCGTTGGTGACCGTTACGTTGTAGTTGCCGGCCGCGACGGTGGAAGGCAGGACGGCGTTAATCTGGCCGGCGCCGAGGTATTCCAGGTACGCATCGGTACCGGCTCCGCCCGCGACTGGGGTGAAAGTGACTTTCACGCCGTTCGAGACCGTGGGCCACGGGAAGGGAGGGTATACGCCCGCGGAGCCGGGAAACAGGTTCGTGCCCCAGACAATGAAGAAGGCGCCCGGCGCCACGTTGGCCGTGTAGCTGGCCCCGTCCGTCACCGAGGCAATGGTGGGCACTGGAGTGGTTGTGCCGCCGCCAGCCGTGTTTACGGTGCCGGAGCCGCTAAAGTTCACCGTGATGGCTCCCGTCGTCGTTGAGACCGAACCGGTCTCCGTCAGGGAAAAAGCAGTGCTCGTCGTATACCCGGCGTAGCTGCCGGTGCCACCCGTGATGGTCAATGTTCCGGGGCTGGGCGTGCTCAGTGCAGCGGATGCGAACGTGAAGATTCCGGTCAGTGTGTTGCCGGCGCTGACCGTAATCGTGTAATTGGGCGATGTCGGCGTTGAGCCGGTGAGGGAAACCGTACCGCTGAACGCTCCGTTTCCCGCGTAAACGCCCGACATTGTGGCCTGGCCGGTAATCGCATAGGTGCTGGACACGGTGAGGCTTCCGGTCAAAGCAAACGTGCTGCTCACGGTTGCCGCTTGCGCGCCCGCCGTAATCAGCAGCGCCACGGCAAAAGGCGCAAATTTTTTGAAAGTGGATCCCGTTACAAAACGAACCATTATGTCTCTCCTCCGAACCAGACCTTAGATGGCCCAGCATCCTTGCACTATACAATGAATTCCCTGGAAACGTAAAGTCCCATCATGGCAGCGTTTTGGACGGGCGAACCACCCCCAGGTACATCAGCAATACGGCCACCGTGGTGAATTGGCCACCCACGGAAAGCACGCTGTCGGCCAGCGCCATGACCAGGCGCGAATAGGCGGCCTCCTCACAAGCGCCGAGGATCAGGAAGGTGCCCACCAGGCTGGCCGCCATCAGCGGCAACAGCACCAGGAAGATGCGCCAGCCATGGCCCTTGGCGAGCTCGCGGCTGCGCGCCAGAACGTCGGTTTCCCGGTCGGCCTCGATGGCCACAATCACATCGGTGAAAATCAGCCTGACCATCGCCACCACCCCGGGGACCACCAGCAGCGCTCCCCACAGCGCCACCGTGACTTCGACTTTGAACATGTTCCACAGCGTCTTTCCCCATTGGCGGCGGCCCCAGCGCAGCGATTCGCGCACGGATGCAGTCTGGCCGCCGCGGAACCGGGCCACCAGTCCGTAAACCACCGCCGGAATCACCAGCGCGCTGAGGACCAGGTCGCTCGAATCCAGCGCGAGGTAGGTCACGATTCCGCCGGTGGGGACATCCAGGACGTACAACACCAATTGGAGCGCCAGTTTTGCCGGGAGATACACCAGCAGCGTGACCGCCGCCAGAAACCGCAGGTTGGCGAAAAAAAGGACGGTGGAGCGGACCAGCAGCCGCCACACGGAGTGGAAGGGTTCGGTGGGGAAATCGATCTCGATGCGGCCCTGGCGAAAGTCGCGGTCCATTTCTATACAGTGGCATATCATATGAAGTGATGACCAGACGAACCACCGTACTGTTGCTGGCGCTCGCGCTGGCGGGCTGCGGCGCCAAGAACCAGACCAAACGCTACCCCATGGAGGGAGAGGTGAAGGCTCTCGACCCCGCCACCAAGACGGCCACCATCGCCGCCGGCAAGATCGGCGACTGGATGGAAGCCATGACCATGGAGTATCCCGTGAAGCCGGATGCCGAGTTTCAGAAGCTCCACGTTGGCGACCGCATACAAGCCACCGTGGTCGTGAGCGGCGACCAGTATTACGTCACGGACGTCAAGATCAAGTAGGGTGGGACAGACGATCGGTTTGTGTCGTCTGTCAACCGCCGTGCTTTGGCGAGCCTTGACAGACCACGCAAGGCGATGGTCTGTCCCACCAGGTCCAAAATGAACCGGAGACATCATGCCCAATACCACCGATAATTTGAAAGAGTCGTTCGCTGGAGAAAGCCAGGCGAATCAGAAGTACCGCGCCTTTGCGAAGAGGGCGGAGCAGGATGGGTTCCCCAACATCGCCCGCTTGTTTCGAACTACCGCCGAGGCGGAACGCATTCATGCCGAGGGGCACTTGAGAGCGCTCGCCGGAATCGCCTCGACCCGCGAGAATCTGCAGGCGGCTATTGAGGGAGAGTCCTACGAATGCACTGCGATGTATCCTCCGATGCTCGAGCAGGCGCAAGCGGAGGGCCACCGCGCCAAGGTCATGTTCGGCTACGCCGTGAAGACCGAGGCCGTGCACGCGGAGCTATATAAACGGGCGCTGGAAGCGGCGGCGCAAGGCGCGGACCTGAAGGAAGCGAAATTCTATCTGTGTCCGTTCTGCGGGAACATCGAGTTCGGCAACCCGCCCGATGTCTGTCCGGTTTGCGGCGCGCCGAAAGCCAAATTCGTCGAGGTGGCGTAGGGGCCGGGCAACTTGTCCGTGCGCAGCCGGATGCCCGGTCCCTACCTGGGCTTCAGCAGTTTCTCCAGCTCCGCGCGAATGTTGGTGGCCGGGTCCTTCATGAAATCGCTCTCGCCCGGGTACTCCGCCTGTATGATGCCACGGCGGTCCAGGAACACCATGTGCGGCACGTAAAGCGGCCTCGTGTCCAGGATCGTGCGCTGTAAGTACGCCATCGCGACGGCGCGATTGGTCCAGCCCACCGGGAACGGCGGCTGAAACTGCTGGAGAAATTCCGCCATGGTCTGTTTCGCGTCGTCGTTGAACGCGCATTCCAGCACCTGCACGCCGCGCAGCGCATATTCGCGCGATAGGGGCCCCAGGAGCTTCGTGAGGTCCTGGCAATGCGAGCAGGTGGTGAGGATAAACGCCAGGGCCACCACCTTCCCTCGATACTGGCTGAGTTGGAGGTCCGGGGCGCCGAGGCGCTCGATGGTCAGCGGCGGCGAGGGCCGCGGGGGTGCGGCCGTGTCGGCGGCCAGCGCCGATGTGGCGCAGAGGAGAGTCAGAATTGCAGTACGCATATCCGAATATTCTCTATACTACAAGTTTCCGCGGCCCCCATGGTCCACTTCGATCCACTGTTCCGGAATCCGCACTGGCAAGCCGTGGCCGGCCATCTCTGGAAACGCGATGGCGGCGAAGCGCGGTTTCCCATTGAGCGCCGGCTGTTTCAAACCGAGCCGGATGTTCGGGTGCTGGTGGAATCGCAACGGCCCGGCGGCCAGGCGGCGGGCGAAATCGTGATGGTGCATGGCCTCGAAGGTTCCGGAGAGGCCGGATACATGCGGAGCCTCAGCGCCGCGGCTTTGCAAGCGGGCTTCGCCGCCCACCGCTTTCACATGCGCACCTGCGGCGGCACCGAGCGGCTCTGCCGCACGCTCTACCACGCCGGGCTCACCAGCGACCTGTTGGCCGTGCTGCGCCAGCTTGGAAGCGAAGGCCGCGCGCCCGCCTTTCTGGTGGGATTCTCGCTGGGCGGCAACGTGGTGCTCAAGCTGGC
>JBAWDI010000885.1:0-6518 GCA_049590695.1 Bryobacteraceae bacterium | reverse complement strand
GGTGACGGGGAAGCTGGTCAAGTACGTCGTGCCAGTCACGTAGACATTGCCGGCGGCGTCCACGGCCAGCGCCTTGATGGCTTCCGGGAAGTAGGTGGAGTAGAGCAACTGGCTGCCATCGGCGCTGAGCTTGACCAGGAAGCCGGGGCCGGGCGTGGATTGAAATGCGTTGTGGAGGGGGAAATCCGGGGAGGATGTAGAGCCGGCGACATAGATGTTGCCGGCGGCGTCCACGGCCAGGTCGTTGGCTGATTCATTGCCCTTGTCGCTGAGAATGGTGAACAGGACGAGTTTGCCGGAGGGGTCAAGCTTCATGACGACGGCTTCGGAGAGCGTGCCGACGATGCGGCTTCCGGCGAGGTAGGTGTTGCCGGCGGAATCGGCGGCGACGCGCGCGATGTGGTAACTGTTGACATCGCCGATGTAGGTGGTGAATTCAGCGGCCGGCAGCGCGGGAAGAAAGCACAACGCCACGCCGAGGAGCCGCCATATGGCAGGGCCCATAATTCGAGCTTAGCGCGCGGGGGTGGGAGCGGGCTCTTCGAGCAGGTGCGATACCTCACGGTAGAGGCGTTGGGTGAGCTCCGTGTGGCCGGAGGGCTTGAGCCCCGCGGTGGGAATGGGGTCGCCGGCGCGCAGCACGACTTTTCCGCTGCGGATGTGAATCGATCCCATGGGGAGCAGCCGGCGCATGCCCACGATGGCGATGGGCACCACCGGCACGCCGGCCTTGATGGCGATGTAGGCCGCGCCATCCTTGAATTCGCGAAGGCCGCGGGGCGAGCGGCCGCCTTCGGGGAAAAGCAGCACGGACACACCGCGCTCGGCGATCAAGCGGGCGCCCGCGGTCATGCTCTTGAGCGAAGCGCGGGGGCTGGAGCGATCGACTGGCAGGTGCCCCGCGCGGCGCAGGTGCGTACCCAGGAAGGGGATCTGGAAGAGCCCCGTTTTGGCGAAGAACCGGAACTGGTAGGGAAGCCGCGAGAGGATGGCGGGGATATCCATGAAGCTGGCGTGGTTGGCGACGAAGACGTAGCTGGCGCGAGGGTCGAGTTTCTCCAGGCCCTCGGCGCGGACGTGGATGAAGCTGACGGCCAGCAGCATCTTTCCCCAGATGCGGGCGATGCGATGCTGCGAGTTGCCGGTGCGGTCGAAGAAGGAAGCGACCAGCGACAGAGCGCCCATGAAGACGGTGAAGAGGAAGATCAAGGGAATGGAGAAGAGCAAGGACCGGAGGTAGCTCATCGCTTCGAGGTAATGATAGCAGGGGGGCGGGGGGCCGGGGGTGTTACAGCAGGAGCTTCGCGAGGCCACTTGTAACGCCGCTCTATGCCGCACACTCCGGATTAGCGCTTCGGTTTGGGCCACACGACACCCTGGTCTTTGCCGGTGACCGGGGCCAGCCCTTTATAAATGAACTTTTGCACGCGCTGGCCGCGGTAGGTTTCCGTGGTATAGATGTTGCCCTTCGCATCGGTGGCGATGCTGTGCACTCCGTAGAATTGGCCGGGCTGGCGTCCGCCGCCGCCGAAACTGGTTAGAACCTCGAGTGACTGCCGGTCCAGAATGTGGACCTGTTGGTTTTCCCCGTCCGCGACATACATATACTTCTGCTGGGGGTCCTGCGAAAACGCGATGTCGAACACCGACCCGGAGCCTAAGGTCTCCTTTTCGATGAAGACTTCCTCGACGAAAGTGCCGTCCGGTTTGAAAACCTGAATGCGGTCGTTTCCGCGGTCGCAGACATACAACAAGCCGTCGTGCGAGAGTGCGACGCAGTGCACCGGATTGCGGAACTGCGGGGACGGCGGATCACCCGGCTTGTAGGGGAGGATGGTGTCGTCGGGCTTGTGGCCGTAGGCGCCCCAATGCCGTTTGTACTGGCCGGTATCGGCGTCGAACACGATCACGCGGTGGTTGCCGTAGCCGTCGGCGACGTAGAGTTCATTGGTCTTGGGGTCGACCAGAGTCTTGGCCGGCAGGCGCAGATTCTGGACGTCGTCGCTGCCCTTGCTCTGAAGGGGCTTGCCGATCTGCATCAGGAACTTCCCCTCGTGGGTGAACTTGAGCAGCATGTCGTCGTGGGGGGGAGTGAGTTGGTCGGCGCCGCCGATCCAGACATTACCTTTGTAATCGACGGTGATTCCGTGGTTCCGCTCCGGCCAATCGTAGCCGGGGCCGGGGCCGCCCCAATGGCCCACCAGGTTGCCGGCTTGATCGAATTCGAGAACGGGAGGAGCCGGTGTGCAGCACTTCGCCCAGGGCGGGTTCTTGGCGGCGTGCACTTCGGTATCTTCGAGGGCATTGGGCCGATGAATGATCCAGATATGGTTTTGTGCATCCACGGATACGCCGACGGTGGCGCCCATCACCCAGTGATTGGGCAGCGGCTTGGGCCACATCGGGTCCACTTCAAACCTGGGCGCCATCACTGTGGCGGCGTGGAGAACGGCCGGGCCGGCAAGCAGAATGAGAGAGATCGCGCTCAGCAACGGATGACGCCTCATGCAGGGATCCTCCTTGGTAAAAGCTCATGCTATCAGCTAATGGGGGCGGCAGGCCGAGTGCCACTCGGCCGCAGGCTGCCAGCCTGCCCCACAGAATCGGCTCCGGAGGTTTGACAGTGTTGTAGTGCAGGATTCTAGAATTGGATGAGACCAACATGTCAAAATACGCTTCTCGATTTTCGCTGATGGGCCTAGCGGTCCTGATTGCCGGGCCAAGCGGCGCGGCCGAACCGGCTACTTCGTTGGCATTCGATTTCGGCGCCGGCGCCACCAAGCCGGGTTATGTCAAGGTCCTGCCGGGCACCGCGTATACCAAGGAAGTTGGCTACGGATTCGACCTGGGGACCACTCCGATGCCATTCGCGAGCGGGGTCACCAGCGAGAAACCGTTTTTCTTTTCCGTTGCCGTGCCGGAGGGCAACTACAACATTGCGGTCACCTTCGGCGATGCCGCGGCGGCGTGTGTCTCCACCGTCAAAGCCGAGTCTCGACGGCTCATGCTGGAGGAAGTGGCCACGGCCGCCGGGAAGTTCGAGACGCGCACGTTCGTTGTCAACGTGCGCAACTTCAGGCTCCCGCCGCCTCCCCGGAACGCGCCCGGCGGCGACCAGGTGCGGCTGAACGACCGCGAACAGGGCGTCCTCCACTGGGACGACAAACTGACATTGGAATTCAGCAACACGCGGCCCTGCGTGGACAGTATGCGGATCGACAAGGTGGACAACATCCCCACCGTGTTCATTGCGGGCGACTCCACCGTCACCGACCAGCCGCGCGAGCCCACCGCGAGCTGGGGGCAGATGCTGCCTCGCTTCTTCAAGCCCGGCGTGGCGGTTGCCAACCACGCCGAATCGGGCGAGACGCTGAAGTCGTTTATCACCGGATTGCGGCTCGACAAGATTCTGAGCCAGATGAAGAAGGGCGATTACCTGTTCATGCAGTTCGGCCATAACGACATGAAGGTGAACTGGCCGCAGACCTACGTGGAGCCGTTCACGACCCACAAGGCGTACCTGAAGGTGTTCATCGCGGAAGCGCGGCGGCGGGGAGCGATTCCGGTCCTCGTCACGCCCATGCAGCGCCGCAATTTCGACGACCAGGGAAAGATCCGGAACACGCTGGGCGACTTTCCGGAGTCGGTGCGGCAAACCGCCAAGGAAGAGAACGTGGCGCTCATCGACCTGACCGCCATGAGCATCGAGTTTTACGAAGCGCTGGGACCGGCCAAGGCGCTTCTGGCATTCAGCGGCGGCCGCGACGCCACGCATCACAGCGATTACGGCGCCTACGAGCTGGCCAAGTGCATCGTCGCGGGCATCAAAGCCGACAGGCTGGATCTGGCCAAATACATAGTGGACGACTACCAGCCGTTCGACCCGGCGCGCCCGGACCCGCCCGAGGCGTTCAAGCTTCCCGTCGACCCAGGCCGATCGAATGTGCCGCCGCGGGGCGACCCCGCGGTGGCGCCCGCAAGATGAAATATCGCTCCAATAATGCAACGTGCCGGCTGCCGCGCTTGTAACCTCCGACTGGCGAGTATAGTCTTGAACTGAAGGGGATCTCAATATCCCGAGGTGTCATGGTATGAAGATTGCAATCAGACTACTTCTCTTTCCACTCCTGGCCGCGGCGTTGCTGGCGCAGCGGCCGTGGCAGCAGATCACGGTTCCGTCGGTCGGCGACGCGGCCGCGAATTTCAAAACGCCGCCGCGCGAGTACGGGGCCATCCATTGGGCCATCTGGGGAGGCGAGCTGACCAAGGAGAGGATCGTCAGCGAGCTCGATGCGCTGGTGGCCAACGGCGTCTACATCATTAACTTCGGGCCGTCGCAGCACATGACGCCGAAATACTTTTCACCGGAACACCTGGCCCTCATCAAATTCGGCGTCGAGGAAGCGGCCAAGCGCGGCATGAAGGTGTGGATCGCGGATGAAGGCAGCTACCCGAGCGGCTTCGCCGGCGGCTTGATCAGCAAGGAATACCCGCAGCTCGCGATGCAGGGGATTGTGGCCGATACGCGCATCAGCGTGGCCCCCGGCCAAACGCTTTCGATATCCGCGCCGGAAGGTGCGTTGGGCGCGTATTACGTCGACGCCGCGGGCACCGCGCAGGTGGTGCCCATCCGCAACGGACAGATCAAGTGGACCCCGCAGCCGCAGGCCGCGAACGGCCCGGTGAGGCCGGTGGAGCTGGTGATTGTCCGGCACGTGTACCGGAGTTCTCCCACGCGCTATATCAATCGCGAGGACGGCACCACCGCCAAGGATTCCCTGTACTCGCTTATCGACTACCTGGACGCGGATGCCACGCGCGCGTTTCTCAAGACCACGCACGAGGTTTACAAGGGGCTGTTCGGGGACGAGTTTGGCAAGACCGTCCTGGGCTTCTTCGGGGACGAGCCCGATTACACCGGCTTCATACCCTGGACGCCCAAGCTGCTGGACGATTTCCGGCAGCAGAAGGGCTACGACTTGCAGCCGTACCTGCCGCTGTTGTTCGCGCCCAAGATGACCGATCAGGCCTGGCGCGTCAAGGCGGACTACTACGACGTGTGGAGCGGAATCTTCCGCAACACGTTCTTCGGGGTGCAGGCCGAGTGGTGCGCGCAGAACAAACTGGATTACCTGGTCCACCTGAACCACGAAGAGCTGATGCTGAACCTCGCCCGTCCCGAGGACCTGATTCGCAACGAGGGCGACTTCTTCAGAGACATGCGGTACGTGGAGGTGCCGGGAATCGATAACCTGAGCCAGCTTGTGCCCAGGGCGGTTCACACGCCGGATGGGACGTGGGATGTCAACAACAACTTTCCCAAGCTGGCTTCTTCGGCCGCACACCTGTTCGGCAAGCCGAAGGTCTGGGCCGAGGAAGGCGGCGGTCCTGGCATCGATGGCAAGTTCGAGTTGGATTTTCAACTGGTGAGGGGCGTGAACGCGCTGCAGATCCGCATCCCGGTAGGGCGGCCCGGCCCGAATGGCGAAGGCCCGGCCGGGCCTTCGCCCGCCATGCCTCCGCAGGCCTCGATGCTGGCGTGGTATACCAACCGGGCCGGCTATTTGATGGCCATCGGACGCCCGGCGGCGCAAGTGGGCCTGTACCATCCCGCCAACAGCATGTGGATGGGCGACGAAGAGGCCGACCGCAGCACCACTAAGCTGGGCTGGCAGTTGCTGGAGCACCAAGTGGATTGGGATTACTTCGACGAGCAATCGCTCAGCTCGGTGGCGACCATCGCCGATGGCGGCTTCAAGGACCTCAGCGGGCAGGTGTTCCGGGCCATCGTGGTTCCGTCCACGCTGGTGATTTCGAAGATCGGCCTGGAGCGTTTTCAGGCCTTCGTCAAAGCCGGCGGCAAGGTGATTTTCGTGGGCAAAACTCCCACGCTGGTGATGGACAAGACGTTCCTGGATGCGAAGGGCACGCCGGACCTGAGCTTCGCCACCTTGATCGAGCCTTCGGGCGACATCACCGCGCGCGTGCTGGCCGCTCTGCCGAAACCGGATGTGAGGCTGGACAGCCCGTGGCAGCGGCTGACGTACAATCACCGGAGCTGGCGCGACGGAGACTTGTACTACTTCTTCAACGAGAGCAACAAGGAAGAGTCGCGCATGGCGACCATCGCCGGCCGCGGGCAGGCGCAGGTGTGGGACTTAGGCACGGGTGAGATTCATCCCATGTCGGGCGCCACTGCCGAGGGCGATTCCGTGCGCTTTGCGCTGGTGCTGGGACCTTACGAAGCGAAGGTCGTCGTGGTGGGGCCGCTTCCCAGCAAAGTGGCTGCTCCGGAGCCGTCATTGGCCGCCGGCAACACTCTGGCGGTGTTGGACGGAGATTGGGCGTTAGATCTGAACGGCAAACAGTTGAGCACGCCTCTGAAATCGTGGGAGGATCTGGGCACGACATCGTTTGCCGGTCCGGCCACGTATCGCAAGCAGTTCACGGCCGCCGCCGCGCCGGCGGGGAAGCGGGTATTTCTGGAAATCGCCGATGTGAACGATTACGCGCGGGTG
>JBAWDI010000884.1:0-5997 GCA_049590695.1 Bryobacteraceae bacterium | reverse complement strand
CCCCAAACCGCCTGCAACAATTCGCGGTGCGTCACCGGCTTGCCGGCGTGCGCCACCAGGTAGCGCAGCAACTCGAACTCTTTGGGCGTCAGGCGGACCTCTTTGCCCGCGGCTTTCACGCGGCGAGCGTCGAAATCGATCTCCAGGTCCTCCGAGCGAAACGCGTGCGGCCCGCCTTCGGGCGACGAGGGCGAACGGCGCAGGGCCGCGCGGATGCGCGCCAGCAATTCTTCGATGCCGAACGGCTTGGTGACGTAATCGTCGGCGCCGGCATCGAGCGCGGCCACCTTGTCCTTCTCGCTGTTGCGGACCGAAAGGATGATCACCGGCGTGTCCGACCCCGCGCAAATCGCCCGGCACGTCTCCAGGCCGCCCATGCCCGGCATGTTCATATCCAGTAGCACCAAGTTGGGCATCTCGTGGGGCAGTGTTTCCAGGGCCTCCTCGCCGGTGCGCGCCACCGTGACCTCGTAGCCGTGGCCCACCAGCGTGGCCTTCATCACGCGGCGGATCTGCGGATCGTCGTCCACCACCAGTATCTTGCCCGCGCTCAACTTTCGCGGCCTCCGCCGCTGGCGGAAAGCGAGAAGTAGAAGGTGGCGCCTTGCCCCGCCTCGCTTTCCACCCAAATGCGCTCGCCGTGCGCTTCCACAATGCCTTTTGCGATCGCCAGGCCCATGCCGGTCCCCTTGGTTTCGAAACGGTGCCGCCTGCCTCGGAAGAACTTGTCGAAAATGCGGGCGCGCTCGTTCTCTTCGATGCCGGGGCCGCTGTCCGCCACCCCGATCACGATTTTCGCACCTTTGAGCGCAGCGGAAATGGAGAGGGGCGAGCCTTCCGGCGAGTACTTGAGCGCGTTCTCCACGAACTGCTTCACCACCTGTTCGACGAACTCGAGGTCGGCCTCGGCCGCGGGAAGTCTTTCGGGCACATGCATCGCCACCGGCCGGCCTTTCAGCGCCGGGGCCAGCTCCGAGAGCGCGCCGTCGATGATCTCCGCCACCGCCACGGGCCGCTTCTCCAGGTGCAACTTGCCGGCCTCGATGCGGGCCATCTCAATCACTTCCGCCGCCAGTTGATTCAGCCGGTCGGCCTCTTCGTCGATGATGGTGAGCAACTCGTTCTCCGCGCTCGTCCAATTCGGTGGCTGGCTTCGAAACCCCGGCAGTTTGGGGGTTTCGTAGCCTGTCACCGAATTAGACGCCAGCAGGCTGGTGACAGCGGCCTTGATGGAAGTGAGCGGGGTCTTGATATCGTGCGCCAGCGAATCCAGAAGCGCGGATTTCAATACCTCGCCCTGGCGCGCGGCTTCGGCGTAGCTGGCGTCTTCCAGGGCGCGCGCCTTCTCGATGGTGATGGCCATCAGGTGCATGATGGCGCGCACGGACTGCTCCGAAGGCAGCGGGCCGATGAGCGCCAGGCTTCCCAACGGCCGCCCTCCCAGCCGCACGGGCGCAGTGGCGAGCGCGCGTTGGGGATCGATGGACACGTCGTCGAGCTCCGCCGCCACGCGGAGGTCGTGGTCGGATACCGGCTTGCTCTCCGGGCCCGAGCGAAAAATCTCGTCGCTGGGCTGGTAATAAAAGGCCGCGGCGCCGCATCCGAATACCTGCACCACCTTACCGACGAACTCGCGAATGGTCTTGCGCGCGTTGCCGCTGAGCATCATGGCCTGCACCAGCGCATACAGCCGCTCGATTTCCAACCGCCCTGCTTCGGCTTCGGCGGCGCGCCGGCGCGCGCGGGCCGAGAGCTGGCTGGCGGTCACGGCGGTCACCAGGAAGGCCATCAGGGCCACCCAGTTCTGGGGATCCTGGATGGTCAAAGTTCCCATCGGCGGCAGAAACCAGTAATTGAAGCCGACCACCGCGACCAGCGACGCCACCGTGGCTTCGCCCAGTCCCCAGCCCGCCGACATGCCCAGGATCGCCAACAGCAGCGTCAACGCGACGGTGGTGTTATTGACCGGCAGCAGCGTGCGGTAGAGCGCGAGAATGGCCGCAATGATGAGGACCGACGCGGCAAATCGCAGAGCTTTCATGGGAGCGGCACCAAGGGTATGGTAGCTCACTGGCGGGCGGGGGGGGCTTCGCCTTGACGTGCAATCCCGTGTTTTCCTCGGTTACTGGTGGGTCCGGATATGATGGAGAGTTGATGGAACATGAGCCTCCCCGGTTTCTTTAGCTCGATCCTGCTCCTCTCCGCGGCGCTGGTGGGAGCTGCGCAAGCACAGGTGTACCTGATCACCGGGGCACCCAACCGGCAGGGCGGGGAGCCGTTTGTATCGGTCCTGCTCCGCGTGGAGAACGACGGCACCGTAAAGTCTGTGGCCGAACTGGTGCCCAAGGACGTTTGGACGGAGCTGATTACCGTTTCGTACGATTGGCGCAAGGCGCTCATCGATTCGTACGAAAATGGCGGGACGCTGACCGTCATTGATTTCGATAAAGCCGCGGTGGTGAAGAAGTGCGGGGGCCAGAGGAGTCCCGGCATGGGAGGCATTGAAGCCTGGCTGACAAATTCCCCTACCCTCGGGCCGGCCTACGAGGGCACATCCTTCGCCTTGCGGCCGAAGGTGCCTGTTGTGCTGGGAATGACCCTCGACCCGGCGGTGCCCTGCGAGAAGAGCTTCGCCACCGTTGACGCCTCCGACATTCGCTATGCCGTGGCGCACGGCGAAGCCGGTGTTGCGGACCTGGTTCCGGCCGATGGCCCTATTGTAGCAATCGCGCGCCTACCAGCCGCGGGCGTCGTCGGCACGTGGGTCGGAAGAACCATCGATTTCGATTACGAGGTTCCCGCCGAGCTGTGCAAAGGAGTCGATGGCTTCACAGCCCTGGTTATCAGCGACTCCCACGTAGTCGTACTGAAGCTTGCCAGCACGGAGAACCGGCGCCGGATACTCCTCTTCCGAAAGAGCGACAAAACCTGGCGCATTCTGCCGGCGCCAAGCGAGTTCTGCATGGTTCGGGGATTCGGGAGATTCATAGGGATAACCGAGGTACAACCCAACAGTCCGCGGAACCCGCGCAGCGTTGGGCGCGAAGGGTGGCGAAAAGGTAGAAGTGCGATGGGACCGGACCTGGCTGAACTGTTCCGTGAATACCAACTCTCGGCACCGGGGGCGACGGTTTACCATCCCGCGCCGCCCTCGGCAGTGATCGGGGTCTTCCCTGGCCGGCTCAACCTGTACGACGTAGACAGCGAGAAAATGTACCCGATCACGACGAATCAGGCCGACAGCGAGGTTCTACTGGTTGAGAATGGAGTGGTGTATTACCGCGTCAGTGACTGCCTGTACTCCGCTGAGATCAGGGGAGGGGAAATTGGCGCACCCAAGCTGCTGGCGAAGGCGGAGGAGGTCCGAGATGCGCACTGGGCCTTCATCATACATTAAGCCGACCCGCCGGCATGGCAAACCGCAGGGCGCCGTCGTTTGAACTGCCTTGGCCTATCACCCCACCTTTCGCTTCTCTCGCGCGGCAAGCGTTTCGTGCAATAGCGATTTGATGTAGGTCTGATAAGGCAGACCCTTCTGTTCAGCCTGCTTTCGGGCCAAAGCCAGATCGGCTTCGGGAATCCGTAGCGCCACCACCGGCGGTGGCGGCTTCCTGGATGCCGCTATCCGCTCCCGCAGTTTCTCCTTCGTCAACACCCGAGCCTCGCCGCTCTTCACGGCGGAAAGCAGTTGTTTGCCATGTACGTTGCGGTTCTGATACCACCACTCCGCCTCTTCCGCCTCAGTGGCGAAAGCCGGGAGGACGCGCTTGGCTTGTCCCTCCACCCGCTTCTTCATTGCGGTCTCTCAGCGCGGCAGGGGCCTGGAAGGACTTGCATCGGCGCTAGGTTACGCGCCCGGCCGGACGTCGCTCGGAAACAAGCATCGCGAATTCTGGTACCGTTGCACTCAAGATTTCGAGAAGTTGGCGCAGGCTGCGGTTTCGGTCGGCTGCCTGCCGTTCCAATTTCGCCATCGCCAGCACTTCTTCCTGTCGGAAGATCCCGATCAGGAAGGCTTGAGGGTGCATGGCGCGGATACCCCACGGCTCCAAATGCTCTGGTCTGAAGTGGCGAAGGTTGAGAGTCACAATGATCTAAGCCTCGCCCTTCACGGCGGCGGCGACCACGTGGCGGTCCTCCTCGTCGTTCGTCATCCTCGGAACCAGTGACTCATATCCGCCGATCCAGGCCTTGCTGAAGTGGCCGCGCAACTCCGCTTCAAGATGAGCAGTGAGAGAACTGGGCCACCCGAGTTTTAATTCCAACGTGCGGGTTGTCTCCCGGATAATCTCCTCGGACCATTTCGGCTCAAACAGTCGAGGCGGCTCCGCGAGGCGCAGCAGGGTATCGCACAAGGAGAAATTGGCGAGGACGCAGGCATCCACGACGACGGCAGGCGTGCCCGTCATTGCCGGTCGGGGATCAGCACTCGCTCATACAGGCCGGCTTGATCGACCGCCTGACCGATTCTGCGGAGGGCATCGAGCCGCTGCTGGCCACGCTGGCGCTCGTCAAGGAAGTGCCGGACAGCTTGTTCGATCAGTTCATCGGCACTTCGATAAAGGCCGCCAGCAAGCTCTTGCTGCACCTGCTTTCTCAAATCCGCCGGTAGCGTGACTTCCATGGCCGTCTCGTGACTTTATTCTATCCTTTCGCGATCCACGGGACCGTGGCGCCACGCCAAAGCAGGTCTTGGCCCTTTCCGCCTTGCCCAACGATCACTTCACGCGCTTCCGAACAGCCGGTTGAAGAAGTCCCTGGTGCGCCGGCGGATTTCCCTCAGCGTGGCATCCAGGCGCTGCTCGTGCAGATGCGGCGGCGTCCAGCGTTTCACCAGGCCGGTGAGCACCTCGAATTGCGCCGGGGAGGTGGGCAGGCTGCCCTCCGCGTGGCCCGTGGAGACGCGCTGGCCGTGATCCACGGCGCGGTAGAAGGTGGCCGCCTCGCGCAGAAAATCGGCGTCTTCACGGTCCAGGTGGCCCATTTTCTCGATCACGTCGATGCGTTCGGGAGTGTTCAGCACCTTGTAGAAAATGCCCGCGCCCTTGAGCCGCAGGTACATCAACGCGAAATCGATGTCGTAATAACCGCCCATGCCGGCCTTGAGCGGATTGCGCGGTCCCTGCTCCCGCTCCAGGCGCGCGCGCATCTCGGCCAATTCCTCGCGCGACCGCATGCTCTGGCCGTAACGCCGCCAGTCCACGTCCTGCAACTCGTGCAGGAAGTCGGTGGCGCGTTCCACATTGCCCGCCACGGCGCGCGATTTCATGTAGGTGATGCCTTCCCAGGCCTCGGCATGGCCGGCGAAGTAGCTCTTGTACGCGGCTTCGGACTGCACCAGGTTGCCTTCCCTGCCGTCGGGGCGCAGGCGCGTATCCACCGTGAACATCACACCTTCGCCCGTGTAGGAGCTCACGGTCTGGATCATGCGTTCGGCGACGCCGGTCCAGAACGCGTGCTCCCCCGCGTCGGCGTCGGGGATGACGAAAACCAGGTCGGCGTCCGAGCCCAGGTCGAACTCGCGCATGCCCAAGCGGCCCAGTGCGATCACCATCATCTGGTCCGCGGGCATGTAGGAAGCGCTCGCCGGCGGCGGCGCTTCGGTGAGGGCGATGCGGTAGGCCGCGTCGATCACGCGATCGGCCAAGGCGGAAGTCTTGCCCAGGGTGGCGAAGATGGGGGCGGCTTGGAGAATGCTCTCGCCCTGGATACGCAGCATCTGCCGGCGGTAGAAGCGCCGCACCGATTCGGCCTCTTCCAGCGGTTCGCCTTCGAGTTGAAGCGGCTGCCCGATCTCATCCAGCAGCTCCGGGTAGCGCAGCAGGCTGTCCGCAAAGTAGAAGCTGTGCTCGAAGATATCGAGCACGCTGGCGGCCAGCTTGGGGTCTCCGTCCAGGCGGCTATGCAGGTCGGCGCCGGCCACGCTTTTCTCCAGGAAGTGCTGGAACCGCTCGATGCCGCGGCGCAGGCCCGCGCTCGCCACGGCCTCCGCCAGTT
>JBAWDI010000883.1:0-2433 GCA_049590695.1 Bryobacteraceae bacterium | reverse complement strand
GTGGATCGTTTCGCATAACAGACTCCTTCTTGAGATAATACAAGGAATACACTTATGCCTGAACTCGAGATTCATCACGAAAGCGAGCACGCGATCGATCCGGCGGGACAACGCGTCGGCGTCCTGGCGGCCCTGCTGGCGGTGGTTTTGGCCATCGTCTCGATTGCATCGCACCGCACCCACACGGAGGCCATCATGCAGAAATCCTCGGCCAACGACGCCTGGGCGCACTACCAGTCCACGCGCGTGAAGTATCACAACCTGGAGCTCGGCGAGAGCCTCGTCGGCGCACTCGGCGTCAAGGGCGATGCCACCGAAAAGCTGGTCGCCAAGTACGCCGCGCAAGAGAAGGACTATGACGCGCGCGGCAAGAAGATCCAGGAAGAAGCGGAGCGGGACGACGGTGCGGCCGAAGCCGCCGAACACCGCGCCCTGCGCTACGACTTGGGCGAAGGGCTGCTTGAAATCGCGCTGGTTCTGACCTCGTTGTACTTCATCTCGCGCAAGCCCATGTTCCCCGTAATCGGAATCGTGGCCGGAATCGCGGGGGCGGCCATCGCCGTCACCGGTCTGTTAGTATGACCGGGTGGGGGCATGGTTTAAGCTTGCCCATCTCGGCTGCCCTTCGAGTTTCATGAGTAGCTGCGCCGCCCGCGCCAGTTCTCCCCCCATATACAGCCTGTTGGCTCTGGCGCGGATGGCCTGGGCGCGCTGCTTCGCGCGGCGCTCTTCTGCATCGGCCTGCTCCACCGGCCGAAGTTGCAGGGCCTGTCGCCATGTCAGTTGATCCCAGTTGTGTTTCATAGTCTTTCGGACCCAATTCGAGTGTGCCATAGGGGCCAGGTTATTGAAAGTTCTGTGGGTAAGGGGCTGGTTCCAGTACGAACCTCGCCCTTGCCCGCCGGTGGTACCATCCCCCTATATGGGGGAGACGAAGCAGCCCGCCGATCCACCCGAAATGACCTTCAGAGCCGTGGGGCTGGGGCTCCGGCTGGCGCCGGTCTCTGATGGTGTGACCTCTATGCAAGCGCCAGAATCGAGGTTGGAATCATGCCTAAAGCAGCGGTTCGTTATACCGATTACTTCGCTCAAACCATGCGCCGCATGCGCGAGGATGGGCTCTTGCTGGTGACCGCCGGCGCGGACGGCAAGCCCAACGTCATGACCATCGGCTGGGGAACCATCGGCTCCATCTGGTCGCGGCCGGTCTTCCTGGTACTAGTACGGCACTCGCGCTACTCCTACACCCGCCTGGAAGAAGCCGCCGGCGACTTCACCGTCAACGTCCCGCCCCGCGAATTGGCCGAAGCCGTGGCCCGCTGCGGCACGATCTCCGGCAGAGATCGCGACAAGTTCCTGGAAAACCGCCTGACGCCGGTTCCGAGCAAGCAGGTGCGGCCGCCGATTATCCAGGAATGCGTGGTGCACTACGAGTGCCGGACGCTTCACCGCAACGACATGGCGCCGGACACGCTGGCACAGGCCGTCGAAGACGAATTCTACGCCCAGGGAGATTATCACCGGGTATATTTCGGCGAGATCGTGGCCGTCTACGCGGATGAAGACGCCGCCAAACGGCTCTAAGTCTGAAAGCGGAAGGCTGATCGCGGAGAGCTTTCCCCGTGATACCATCCCCCTTTATGCCGAACGCGCCGCATCCCCCAGATCCACCCGAAATGACCTTCAGAGCTGTGGCGGTGGGCCTCGCGCTGGCGCTGGTTTTCGGCGCGGCTAACGCCTACCTGGGCATGAAGGCGGGGCAGACCATCGCCGCCACCATCCCGGCCGCCGTCATCGCCATCGCCGTGTTCCGCGTCTGGGGCGGCGGGATTCTGGAGCAGAACATCACGCGCACGGCGGCCTCGGTGGGGGAAGCTCTAGTCGCCGGCGCCATTTTCACCATCCCCGCCTTCATGATGGTGGAGATCGGCGGGAAACACTTGTGGGCCGACCTGCGAACGCACTATTGGCAATCCGTGGCGATTCTGCTGGTGGGCGGGCTGATCGGCGTCTTCTTCATCATCCTGCTGCGCCGGCCGCTGTGCGTGGAAAGCGACCTGCCGTTCCCCGAAAGCGTGGCCAGCGCGGAGGTGGTCAAGGCCGGCGCCGCGGGCAGCGACGCGCCCAAATACGTGTTCGGCGCCATGGCCTTCGCGGGGCTGCTGCAAATCCTCAAGACCGACAAGGGCCTGCAAATCTTCCGCGAATACGTGGAAGGGTTTCTCGCCTTTCCGAAATCCGTGGTGCACCATTTCGATTTCGCAAAGAAACCCATCGGCGACGTGGTTCACACCGGAGGCATCTACTGGTCCACGCCCAACCTCTCGCCCGCGCTGATCGGCATCGGCTACATCATCGGGCCGGAGCTTTCGGCGGTCAACGCATCGGGCGGCGTACTGGCGTGGTGGATTCTGATTCCGCTGCTGCTGTTCT
>JBAWDI010000882.1:0-3373 GCA_049590695.1 Bryobacteraceae bacterium | reverse complement strand
TTTTTATCGATATAGCTTGCCCTCCTCTTTGCTGGGCCGGCGGAGGATGGAGTAAGTTATGGACACTCGCAGAATCACCATCGAACCAATCACCCGGCTGGAAGGCCACGGCAAGATCGAGATCTTTCTGGACGGGCAGGGAGTGGTGGAGCGCGCGTATTTCCAGGTGCCCGAGCTGCGCGGATTCGAAAAATTCGCGCAGGGCCGCCCGGCGGAGGACATGCCGCAGATCACCTCGCGCATTTGCGGCGTCTGCCCCACGGCCCATCACATGGCCTCGACCAAGGCCCTGGATGCGCTCTACCAGGTGACGCCGCCGCCCGCCGCCCGGAAGATTCGCGAGCTGGTCTACTCCGCGTTCTTCGTGGAGGACCACGCGCTGCACTTCTACTTCCTGGGAGGCCCCGACTTCGTAGTGGGGCCCCAGGCTCCGGCCGCCGAGCGCAACGTGCTGGGCGTCATCGCCAAAGTGGGCATCGAAACCGGCCAGAAAGTGATTGCCATGCGGCGCAAGCTGCGCGAGCTGATGGTGCTGGCCGCGGGCAAGGCCGCTCACCCGGTATTCGGATTACCCGGCGGCGTGGCCAAGCCGCTCACCGCCGGAGACGCGGCGCGCTTCCGCGAAGTGGCCAGCGAAGCCGTGGACTTCGCAAGCTTCACGCTGGGGATTTTCGAAAAGGTCGTGCTCCAGAATTCGGACTATGTCGACCTGATCCTCTCCGATGCCTACACCCATCGCACCTATTACATGGGCATGGTGGACGAGAAGAACCAGGTCAACTTCTACGACGGCATGCTCCGCGTGGTGGCGCCCGATGGGCACGAGTGGGCCAAATTCAAGCCCGATCAATACCTCGACTACATCGGCGAGCGCGCCGAGCCCTGGTCCTACATGAAGTTCTGCTACCTGAAAGGGCTCGGCTGGAAAGGCTTTTCCGAGGGAGCGGACAGCGGCGTATACTGCGTGGCGCCGCTGGCTCGCCTGAATGCCGCCGACGGCATGGCCACGCCGCAGGCTCACGAGGCCTACCTGAAGTACCACGCCACGCTGGGCGGCCGGCCGGTCCATCACACCCTGGCCAATCATTGGGCCAGGGTGGTGGAGATGCTGTACGCCGCCGAGCGGATGCTGGAGCTGGCCCACGATCCCGAGTTGATCGACCCCGATGTGCGCACGCTGCCGGCGGCCGTCCCGGTTGAAGGAGTCGGCGTGGTGGAAGCGCCGCGTGGAACCTTGTTCCACCATTACAAGACCGACGAGCGAGGCATCATTACCGGGGCCAACCTGATTGTCGCCACGCAGAACAATGCCGCGCGCATCGCCATGAGTGTAGAGAAGGCCGCCAAGAAGCTGATTACCGGCGGCCAGGTTCCGGAGGGCCTTCTGAACATGGTGGAGATGGCCTTCCGTGCCTACGATCCCTGCCTGGGATGCGCCACTCACGCGCTTCCCGGCAGCATGCCCCTGATGGTTCAGGTGCGCGACCCGCACGGAGCGCCGCTGGCCGTGTTGAGGCGCGATTCCGATGGAAGCATCCACAGAGAATGAGTCCGGTTCGCTTGCTGGGACTGGGAAACGAGATTCTGGCCGACGATGCTTTCGGCATCCTGGCCGCGCAGGAGGTCGAACGGCGTTTCCCGGGGCGCATAGAGGTCGCGCATTCTTCAGCGGCGGGTTTCGACCTGATGGACCACCTGCTCGGCGCCCGCCGCCTGTTGGTTGTCGATACCATCGTTACCGGCCGCGCCAAGCCCGGCGCGATCTCCGTCTTCACCGCCGATCGGGTACAGCCGGCGGCGCCCGGTGGATCGCCTCACTTCTTGGGACTCTTCGAGGTGCTGGCGGTGGGCCGGAAGCTCGGTCTGGATGTGCCCCAGGAAACGATTGTGATAGCGGTGGAGGCCTTCGATTGCACGACCGTCGGAGGCCCCATCCATCCCGATGTGCAATCGGCGATTCCCGAGGTGGTGGAATTGGTGGGACAGTTCCTGGAACTGGAGGCAGTGCGATGACACGGTTTCTTACAATAGTCAGTCTTGCAGTGGCCGGCTGCGGCGGCCTATCGGCGCAGATCGTTATGGGCGATGCATCTCGTGGCGAGCAGTTGGTGCGGGATCGAGGCTGTGTCAGTTGCCACAAACTCAATGGAGCGGGTGGCAATAAGGCCTCGGATCTGACTACGCGGAGGTCGCGCGACTTCACGCCCGCGGACCTGGCCGGCGTGCTGTGGAGCCACCCTCCTTCCGCGTGGGTGCCAGCCGGAGCACAGTCGCACGGGACCACCGCCATCACCCCCGCCGAAGGGGCCGACCTGTTCGCTTTCTTCGCTTCCCGAAGGTATTTCGATCCGCTGGGCGACGCCAAGCGCGGCAGGCGGGTCTTCACTTCGAAGCACTGCTCCACTTGCCACGGCATCACCGAGCGCATTGCCAAGGATGCCCCTGCCGTTGTTGCCTGGCGTTCCTTGCGCGATCCCATCGGGCTGGCGCGCGACCTCTGGAATTGCAAGGCGGCCATGGACCCCGCGTACGAGAAAAAAGGCGTGCATTATCCGCGGCTCACAGCCGGGGAGATGAACGATCTTCTCATCTACTTGGATAACCTGGTCGGGATTCGCTCCAAGGAGCCCAAGTTCGAGCTTGTCGCTGGCGATTCGGGCCGCGCTGAGTTCCAGAGTTTGCAGTGCGATAGCTGCCATAAGGACAAGCGCGCGCTGGACAAGCGTACCGACCAAATCTCGCTGGCCGAGGTACAAGCCATGATGTGGAACCACGTGCTCACCACCCCGCGAGCAACGGCCAAGGTGAACTATGACGAGATGGCCGGCCTGATCGGTTATTTGTGGTCCCTCGAGCCACGCGGCGACCCGCACCGCGGCGAGCTTGCCTTCGCGAAAAAGGGGTGCGCGGCTTGCCATGCCGATGCGGGCAAGGGCGCGCCGATTCTGAATGAGCGCGATCTCTCTCCGGTGTCCTTGATAGCCGCCGTCTCGACCCACGGTCCCGCCATGCGCGCCGAGATGAAGAGCAAGAGCCTGGTATGGCCCCGTATCGGCAGATCCGAAATCGCCGATATGGCCGCCTATCTCAGGACCCGGCAGCCTGGTGCTGCCGCTGCCGGCCGCGATGCCCTTTCGCGTCGACGACCGTTAGAGACTTCGTACCCTGGTTCGGAATAGCGGTGACGTATTCCGAAGGTTTGGTGGGGGGCAGGCGGCACCGCCCAATGCCACTTAAATAAGCGGCGGCGGGGTCCAGAATGAATCGTGGGGCGGTCCGCGGCGCACCGTGGAGCAGGCGTTTCGCCTGCCATGCCGGTATTCCTACCGGCATTCCCCGAAGAACGTCGGCACGGACGCCGACGTGGCAACCT